>NZ_CALRZC010000306.1:0-8132 GCF_943372545.1 Variovorax sp. YR752
CGGGTCATGCGCGACGCGCATGACGGCTCAGGGTCAACCCGTAGTGGACGACGAAGGCACCTTCGCATCGCTGCGCAGGAACTCCCACAGCGCCAGCGCACCGGCCTTGTTGTGGCGGGCCAGTTCGGGGCGCTCACGGTAGATGCGCACTTCCATCGTGATCTCGTACTGCCCCGCGTCGGCGGCGCGCACCAGGCGCCGGCTCTTCAGCTCCTTCTTCACCGAACTGGCCGGCAGGAAAGCCAGGCCGTGCCCTTCGAGCGCCATCGCCTTCAGACCCTCGGCCATGTCGGTCTCGTAGATCGGCTCGAGCTGCGGCGGCACCGCGGCCTGCTTGACGATCACCTCGACGAGGCGGCCGAGGTAGGCGCCCTCGCCATAGCCGAGGTAGGGCACCTTGCGCGCTGCCGAACCGGGCAGGCGGAACAGCGGCGCGCCGGCCTCGTCACCCCGCGCATAGGGCGCCAGCGTCTCGTGGCCGAGGCTGAGCATCTCGTAGCGCTCGGGGCTGAGCTGCAGCGGCTGGCTGGGGTGGTGGTAGGCGATCAGCAGGTCGCAGCTGCCTTCGGTGAGCTGCATCACCGCGTCGTGCACGTTGAGCGTGATGAGGCGGCTCTTCAGCGCGCCGAATCGGCTGCGCAGATCCATCACCCAGTGCGGGAAGAAGGTGAAGGCCAGCGAGTGCGGCACGGCGAACTCGATCATGTCCTGCGCGCCGGTCTGGTGGCCGCGCATCATGTTGCGTGTCGCCTGCAGCGCGCCGAGGATCTCCAGCGCCTGCGAGTGAAAGGTTTCGCCGGCGGGCGTCAGCCGCGTCGGGTAGGACGAGCGGTCGACCAGGTCGATGCCCGCCCACGCTTCCAGCGCCTGGATGCGCCGCGAGAAGGCCGGCTGGGTGACGTGGCGCAGTTGCGCCGAGCGCGAGAAGCTGCGAGTCTCGGCCAGGCTGATGAAGTCTTCGAGCCACTTGGTTTCCACGGCTGCGAAGTGTAGCGAGCGGCGCCGCGCGGGCTGCCGGCGACGATGCAGGCACACTGCCGGGCCGATGACAGCGACCCCAGCCCACTCCCCCTCCCCCGCCCACGCCCACGCCAGCGCAGCCTGGCTCGTCTTCGCCGCCGGCGTCTGCGCGGCGCTGCACGTCGGCAAGCTGCCGCCGGCCATCGCCACGCTGCAGCGCGAGCTCGGCATGTCGCTGGTCGAGGCCGGCTTCCTGCTCTCGCTGGTGCAGGCCGCCGGCATGGCCGCCGGCATCGCCTTCGGCGTGATCGCCGACGCGATCGGCCTGCGCCGCAGCATGCTGATCGGGCTGCTGCTGCTGGCCGCGGCGAGTGCGCTCGGCGCGCTCGTCGATGGCGTGCCCTGGCTGCTGGCGCTGCGTGCGCTCGAGGGCTTCGGCTTCCTGATGGTGGTGCTGCCGGCGCCAGGGCTGATCCGCCGGCTGGTGGCGCCGGCGCGGCTGTCGGTGATGCTGGGCGTGTGGGGCACCTACATGCCGCTGGGCGCGGCGATCGGCCTGCTGATCGGTCCGCTGTGGATTGCCGCGCTGGGCTGGCGGTCGTGGTGGGCGCTGCTCGGCGTGCTCTCTGCAGCGATGGCGCTGCTGCTGCGGCGCCGCGTGGCCGATGCGCCCGCGCCACCGACCGGTTCGCAGAACCTGAGCGTCGCACGGCGCCTGCGCCTGACCCTCGGCCACGTCGGGCCCTGGCTGGTAGCCCTCAGCTTCGCGCTGTACTCGAGCCAGTGGTTGGCGGTGATCGGCTTCCTGCCGGTGATCTATACCTCGGCCGGCATCGGTGCCGGCACGACCGGCGTGCTGACCGCGCTGGCCGCGGCGGTCAACATGCTCGGCAACCTCGCGGCCGGGCGACTGCTGCATCGCGGCGCCCGGCCGCCGTGGCTGCTGGCCGCCGGCTTCTCGGTGATGGCGCTGGCGGCCGCCGCGGCGTTTGCCGGTGGCGCCGAGGCCGGCCTGCCGCCGGCGCTGCGCTATGCGGCCGTGCTGGTCTTCTCGATGGTCGGCGGCATGATCCCGGCGACCCTGTTCGCGCTGGCCATCCGCGTGGCGCCGGGCGAGCAGACGGTGTCGACCACCGTCGGCTGGATGCAGCAGTGGTCGGCCTTCGGCCAGTTTGCAGGCCCGCCCGTCGTCGCCTGGCTGGCCGCGCGCGCCGGCGGCTGGCAGTGGACCTGGCTGGCCACCGGCGCGGCCTCGCTGGCCGGGTTGCTGCTGGCCTGGGCGGTGGCCCGCAGCACGCGATAGCGCAGCACTTCAGGCTGTGACGTCGCGCTCCTCGGCGCCGCTCTGCTGCAGGCGCCACATCTGCGCGTAGCGGCCGTCCATCGCCAGCAGTTCGGCGTGGTTGCCGCGCTCGACGATGCGGCCGTGCTCCATCACCAGGATCTGGTGCGCATCGGCGACGGTCGAGAGACGGTGCGCGATCACCAGCGCCGTCTTGTTGCGCGCCGCGCTCTTCAGCTCCTCCTGGATGGCGCGTTCGTTGGCCGAGTCGAGCGCCGAGGTCGCCTCGTCGAAGATCAGCACCGGCGGGTTCTTCAGCAGCGTGCGCGCGATCGCCACACGCTGCTTCTCGCCGCCAGACAGCTTCAGCCCGCGCTCGCCGACCATGGTGTCGTAGCCCTTCGGCGTTGAGCTGATGAAGTGGTGGATGTGCGCCGACCTCGCCGCGTCTTCCACCTCGGCGCGCGAGGCGCCGGGTCGGCCGTAGGCGATGTTGTACTCGACCGTGTCGTTGAACAGCACGGTGTCCTGCGGCACGATGCCGATGGCCTGGCGCAGGCTCCTCTGCGTGACCGAGCGGATGTCCTGCCCGTCGATGCTGATGCGGCCTTCGCCGACGTCGTAGAAGCGGAACATCAGCCGCGCCAGCGTGCTCTTGCCCGAGCCCGAGGGGCCGACCACGGCCACCGTCTCGCCTGCCGGGATCTCGAAGCTCACGCCGTGCAGGATCTCGCGGTCGCTGTCGTAGCCGAAGCGCACCTCCTCGAAGCGCACCGTGCCGCCGTGCGGCTGCAGCGGCTGGGCATCCGGCGCATCGGCCACCTCGCGGTTCTGGCCGAGCAGGGCGAACATCTTCTCCATGTCGATGGTCGACTGCTTGATCTCGCGGTAGATCACGCCGAGGAAGTTCAGCGGGATGTAGAGCTGGATCATCAGCGCGTTGACCAGCACCAGGTCGCCCAGCGTCATCGTGCCCTCGACCACGCCGACGGTGGCGCGCCAGACCAGCAGCACGACGGCCGCGGAGATGATCAGGCTCTGCCCGAGATTGAGCAGCGAGAGGGACGTCTGCGACTTCACCGAAGCCTTCTCCAGCCGCTGCAGGTTCTCGTCGTAGCGGGCCTGCTCGAAGCCCTCGTTGCTGAAGTACTTGACCGTCTCGTAGTTGATCAGCGCATCGACGGCCTTGGTGTTGGCCTTGCTGTCCTGCTCGTTCATCGCACGGCGGAAGTGCGTGCGCCACTCGGTCACCGTGACGGTGAACGTGATGTACCCGGCCAGCGCACCGAGCGCGATCACCGCGAACCAGCCGTCGAACTTCGCCGACAGCAGCGAGATCACCAGCGTCATCTCGACCAGCGTCGGCAGGATGTTGTAGATCGTGTAGTTCAGCAGCGAGTGGATCGCCTTCGAGCCGCGCTCGATGTCGCGCGACACACCCCCGGTCTGGCGTTCGAGATGGAAGCGCAGGCTGAGCGACAGCAGGTGCTCGAAGGTCTCCAGCGAGACACGCCGCGCGATGCGTGCCGCCACCGGGTAGAAGAGGAACTCGCGCATCTCGGTGAACAGGGTCACCGAGACGCGCAGCGCGCCGTAGGCCAGCAGCAGCGCCACCGGCACGACCAGCGCGGCCTGCGGATCGCCAGGCTTCAGGTCGAGCGCATCGACGAGCTGCTTGAGCACCAGCGGCACGCCGACGTTGGACACCTTGGCCGCGACCAGGAAACCCAGCGCCACCAGCACGCGCCAGCGCCACTGCCACACATAGGGCGCGAGCTTCTTCAGCGCGCCCCATTGGGACGCCGGCGCGACGCCAGCCTGGGTGGGTGCGGCAGGCAGGCTCAGGCGGCGCATGGAGTGTGGGGAGGCAAGGGCGTGAAAGAATGCGGCAACAACCACCGCAGGTGCAGGATCATGCCCGAGACTTCAAGCCCCGCGCCGCAGGCCGGCGCCCAGCATCTGTCGCCGACGCGCCTCCCGGAAGACCAGCAACTGGTGCTGCGCGTGATGCCGATGCCGGCCGATGCCAACGGCAACGGCGACATCTTCGGCGGCTGGATCATGGCCCAGGTCGACCTGGCCGGCGCGGTGATGCCGGCACGCATCGCCAAGGGCCGCATTGCCACCGTCGCGGTCAACCAGTTCGTCTTCAAGCAACCGGTGTCGGTGGGCGACCTGCTGAGCTTCTATGCCAGGGTGGAGCGCATCGGCACCACCTCGATCACCGTGCACGTCGAGGTCTATGCCGAGCGCAACCCGGCGAACCTGCAGGTGGTCAAGGTGACCGAGGCCAACCTGACCTACGTGGCGATCGACATGCAGGGCCAGCCGCGCAAGATCCCGAAGGACTGACCGGGCGTCCTACTTCGTCTTGCGCGGCGGCAGCCCGGTGTGCTGCGTCAGCACGCGGCCCTTGGTGACGGCCGACGTGCGTGCGCCGCTGGGCGTCGAGTTCTTGCGCCGCGCGCTCTGGTAGCTGCCGTCGGTGCTCGGCTGGAACGTCGGCACCAGATGGTGCTTGCCGTTGCCGATCAGGTCGGCGCGGCCCATCGCCTTCAACGCCTCGCGCAGCAGCGGCCAGTTGTTGGCGTCGTGGTAGCGCAGGAAGGCCTTGTGCAGCCGCCGGCGCTTCTCGCCGCGCACGATGTCCACGCGCTCGGCGCGCGTCGCGTCGCGGCTGATGCCCTTCAGCGGATTCATCCCGGAGTGGTACATCGCCGTCGCCGTCGCCATCGGGCTGGGGTAGAAGGTCTGCACCTGGTCGGCGCGGAAGCCGTTCTTCTTCAGCCAGACGGCGAGGTTCATCATGTCCTCGTCGCGCGTACCCGGGTGCGCGGCGATGAAGTACGGGATCAGGAACTGCTTCTTGCCCGCCTCGGCGCTGAACTTGTCGAACAGCTGCTTGAAGCGGTCGTAGCTGCCGATGCCCGGCTTCATCATCTTCGACAGCGGCCCGTCCTCGGTGTGCTCGGGCGCGATCTTCAGGTAGCCGCCGACGTGGTGGGTCACCAGCTCCTTGATGTACTCGGGCGACTTGACCGCCAGGTCGTAGCGCAGCCCCGAGCCGATCAGGATCTTCTTCACGCCGCGCAGCGCGCGGGCGCGCCGGTACATGTGGATCAGCGGGCCGTGGTCGGTGTTCAGGTTGGCGCAGATGCCGGGATAGACGCAACTCGGCTTGCGGCAGGCGGCCTCGATCTCCGGGCTCTTGCAGCCGATGCGGTACATGTTCGCCGTCGGACCGCCAAGGTCGCTGATCACGCCGGTGAAGCCCTTGACCTTGTCGCGGATGTCCTCGATCTCGCGGATCACGGAGTCTTCGCTGCGGCTCTGGATGATGCGGCCCTCGTGCTCGGTGATCGAGCAGAAGGTGCAGCCGCCAAAGCAGCCGCGCATGATGTTCACGCTGAAGCGGATCATCTCCCAGGCCGGGATCTTGGTCGGGCCGTCGTGGCCGCCGGTCTCGTCGGCGTAGCTCGGGTGCGGGCTGCGTGCGTAGGGCAGGTCGAAGACGTGGTCCATCTCCGCGGTCGTCAGCGGGATGGGCGGCGGAGTCAGCCAGACATCCCGGTCGCCGTGGCGCTGCACCAGGGCGCGGGCATTGCCGGGGTTGGTCTCGAGGTGCAGCACGCGGTTGGCGTGGGCATACAGCACCGGGTCGCTCTTGACCTGCTCGTAGCTGGGCAGGCGGACCACCGTGCGCTCGCGCGGCGGCAGGTTGACCTTGCCGCTGGCCGAGGGCACGAAGCGGACCGGCTGCACGGCAGCGCCCATCGCGCCGCTGCCATCGTCCTTGGCGCAGGTGGCGCCCTGACCGGCAGCTTGCTCGCTGGTCGTCTGGTAGGGGTTGATGTGCGAGTCGATGCGCCCCGGACGGTCGACCTCGGTGGAGTCGATCTCGAACCAGCCTTCGGCCGTCGGGTCGTCGGTGCGGCGCATGAAGGCGGTGCCGCGCACGTCGGTGATGCGCTCCACCGGCTCGCGCCGCGCCAGGCGGTGGGCGATCTCGACGATCGCGCGCTCGGCGTTGCCGTACAGCAGCAGGTCGCACTTGGCGTCGACCAGGATCGAGCGGCGCACCTTGTCCTGCCAGTAGTCGTAGTGCGCGATGCGGCGCAGGCTGCCCTCGATGCCGCCCATCACGATCGGCACGTCGTTCCAGGCCTCCTTGCAGCGCTGCGCGTAGACCAGCGCGGCGCGATCGGGCCGCCGGCCGCCCTGCCCGCCCGGCGTGTAGGCGTCGTCGCTGCGGATCTTTCGGTCCGCGGTGTAGCGGTTGATCATCGAGTCCATGTTCCCGGCGGTCACGCCGAAGAACAGGTTCGGTCTGCCCAGCGCCTTGAACGGCTCGGCCGACTGCCAGTCGGGCTGCGCGATGATGCCGACACGAAAGCCCTGCGCCTCGAGCACACGCCCGATCACCGCCATGCCGAAGCTCGGGTGGTCCACGTAGGCATCGCCGGTGACCACGATCACGTCGCACGAATCCCAGCCGAGCGCGTCCATTTCGGCGCGGCTCATCGGCAGGAAGGGCGCGGGGCCGAAGCGCTTCGCCCAGTGCGGCTTGTAGCCGGTCAGGGCGCGGGCGGCTGGTGCGGTTCGTCCAGGGGCAAAGGTGGTAGACACCCCTTATTGTCGTTGCTCGGCCCTGTCCCGGCATCGCGCAGGGGAACCCGCGCGGCAGGTGATGTCCCGCAATGCTGCGGCGTCGGCCTGGGCGACACTCGCATCGACGATTCAACCTTCACAGGAGGCGGTCATGAAGCCGCTGCCCCGCCACTGCCTGCTTGCCCTGATTGCCGCTGCCGCGCTCGCCGCCTGTGGCGGGGGCGGTGGCGGGTCCGCACCGACCGTCGACTTCCCGACCACGCGCGCCGGCGCCGCCTCGGCCGGCGCCGACATGACGACGGCCAACTTCCCGACCCTGTCGACCCGCGCGGTCGACTCGCTGCTGGCCACCGTGGGCGGCGACCTGGTGCTGTCGCAGCCGTTGTCGGCCGGCCGCGCGAATGTGGCATCGCTGGGTCGCTGGGCGGCTCGGCGCAGTGCGGCGAGCATCGGATCGGCGGCGCGCAAGCAGGGGCTGGCGGTGGACAGCGAGACCTTCTCCTGCGGCGTCAGCGGCACTCTGACGGTGACGGTGAACGACGCCGACAACAACAACGTCCTCACCGCCGGCGACTCGGCGAGCTTCGACTTCATCGACTGCGTCGAGACCGGCGCGCCGGCCATCAATGGCGGCTTCGCGCTGGTCTTCAACGTGCTCGTGCTCAACTCGCAGCAGGAGCCGACGGCGTTCGACGCATCGGTGACCATGAATGCGCTGACGGTGGAGGGCCTGGGCAGCCTGGATGGCGATGCACGCCTGTGGGTGGCGCCGGTGACCGGCGGCGAGCGCAGCTTCGTGCGCTACCAGCGGATGGCCTCGGTGACCGCCGGCGTCACCTCGGTGCTCGACTTCGATGTTGACGGTACGACCACCGCCACCACGTCGACGAGCCGGATCAACGGCAACCTGCAATTGGGTGCCCAGGTCTACGCCGTCACGCAAGTTGCGGCCTTCGACACCAGCGCTGGCGACCCCTCCAGCGGGCAGTTGCGCATCACCGACTCGGAGGGTGACCGGCTGCTGCTCACGGCGGACGGAACGCTGGTCGATCGCGAGTTCTTCCTCGCCGGCAACACCAGCAGCACGCCCGACGCAGCCCTCATCGGCACGCCCTGGTCCGCCTTCAGGCAGTGAGGGCCGCGCGGCCGGGCGGCCTCACCCGGTCACGAGGCCGTCCATGCGCACCACCTCGAAGTCGCTGCCGAGCACCTGCGCCAGTTCGGCGTTGAGTGCATCGTTGTCCCAGCGGTCGTCGGGCGCGCCGGTGACGTACCAGTTGCT
>NZ_CALRZC010000307.1:0-8108 GCF_943372545.1 Variovorax sp. YR752
CGTCTACATCGCGCTGATCGCGCTGTTCAGCCCGCTGCTCGGCGCCATCGCCCTGGCCAGCGCACTGCTGCTGGTGCTGCTGACCTGGCTGAACGAGCGCGCCACGCGCCAGTCGCTGGAGCGCGCTCAGCAGCAGATGCGCGACGCCGGGCAGTTCGTCGACGCCGCACTGCGCAACGCCGACGTGGTGCGCGCGCTCGGCATGGCGCCGGCGATGTCGCGCCGCTGGGAGTCGCTCAGCGGCCAGCTGCAGTCGCAGCAACTCGGCATCCAGCGCATCGCCGGCACGATCGGCTCGATGACGCGCTTCTTCCGCCAGTCGGTGCAGGTGCTGATGATGGCCGTCGCCGCCTGGCTGGTCATCCAGCAGCAGGCCACGCCGGGCGTGATGATCGCGGTGACCATCATCCTCGGCCGTGCGCTGGCGCCGGTCGAGTCGCTGATCGCACAGTGGAAGCAGCTGGTCGAGGCGCGCGTGGCCTGGCGCCGGCTGCAGGAACTGGTCGGCCAGGAGACGCAGAGCCGCTTCGCCGCGCTGCCGGACCCGACCGGGGCCGTCTCCGTCGAAGGACTGAGCTACCTGCCGCCGGGCTCGCAACGGGCCATCGTCCGCCAGGTCAGCGTCGAGATCACCCGCGGCGAGGTGCTGGCGATCGTCGGCCCCAGCGGCTCGGGCAAGTCGACGCTGGCGCGGCTGCTGCTCGGCGTGATTCCGCCCAGTGGCGGCCAGGTGCGCCTGGATGGCGCGGCGCTGACGCAGTGGGACCCGGACCGCCTCGGCCGCCACGTCGGCTACCTGCCGCAGGACGTGGCGCTGTTCGGCGGCAGCGTCGCCGAGAACATCGCGCGGCTCGGCGAGGTGCAGGACGCCTCGGTGGTCGAGGCCGCGCAGCGCGCCCAGGTGCACGAGATGATCGTGCGCCTGCCTCAGGGCTACGACACGCCGGTCGGCGAGGGCGGCCGCTGGCTGTCGGGCGGGCAGCGCCAGCGTGTCGGCCTGGCCCGCGCCCTGTACGGCGACCCGCGCCTGGTCGTGCTCGACGAACCGAATGCCCACCTCGACCACGACGGCGAGCAGGCGCTGGCGCGCGCCATTGCCGAGCTGCGCAGCCGCGGCACGACCGTGGTGCTGATCACGCAGCGCACGCAGATCCTCTCGGTGGCTGACCGCATCATGGTGATGCGCGACGGCATGGTCGAACGCATCGGCGTGCGCCAGGAGAAGCCCGCCGAGGGCCAGCCCGAGCAGGCCACCGCGGCGCCGGGCGTGGCCGCCATCCACGCCAACCGCGCGAGCTGAACATCGTGAGCGAACTGACCCTGCCCTCCCCGGCCACCTCGTCGACTGCGGTCCCCGCGCCCGACCTCGGCAGCACCTGGACCCGCAGCGCCGGTGCTGCCGTGCGCTGGGGCGTGATCTGCACCGTCGTCGCCGTGGGCGGCTTCTTCGCCTGGACGACGATGGCGCCGCTGGCCGGCTCGATCGTCTCCATGGGCCTGGTCAAGGTCGACACCAACCGCAAGACGGTGCAGCACCGCGACGGCGGCACGGTGCAGCGCATCCTCGTGCGCGAAGGCGAGGCCGTGCGCGCCGGGCAGCTGCTCGTCGAGTTGGCCGACACCCGCGTCGACGCCACGCTCGACCAGGCCAGCGCGCAGCTCGACGCGATGCGCCTGCGCCAGTTGCGCCTGAACGCAGAGCGCGAGTTCTCACCGGTGTGGCGACTGCCGGAGGCCTGGCGCAAGCGCCTGACCGAGCCCCGTGTGGCCGAGGTGGTGGCGCGCGAGCAGAGCCTGTTCAGCACGCGGCGCAGCGCGCTGGACGCGCAGATGCGCCAGATGCGCGGGCAGATCGACGAGGTGTCGCGCGAGATCGCGGCGCGCGAGCGTGAGGCCGAGTCGGTGCGCATGGCGCTGCAGCACATGCAGGAGGAAGTGCAGGTCAACGAGGCCCTGCTCGAGCAGCAGTTCGTCAACAAGACACGCGTGCTCGGCCTCAAGCGCGCCGCGGCCGAGTACCAGATGAAGGCCGGCGAGAACGCCGCCGAGCTGTCGCGCGCCAAGCGCAGCGCGACTGACCTCGAGCTGCGCATCAGCACCCTGCGCGACGGTTATGCGCAGGAAGCCAGCACCGAGCTGCGCGACGTCAGCAACAAGATCGTCGAGCTGGAGGAACAGCTGCGCACCGCCAGCGACGCGTCGAGCCGCCAGCAGATCGTCGCTCCGGTGGCCGGCCGCGTGGTCGACCTGCGCGTGACCACGGCGGGCGGCGCCATCGGCCCGCGCGACCCGATCATGGACATCGTGCCGGACGACAGCCCGCGCCTGGTCGAGGCGCGTGTCGCGGTCGACGCGGTCGGCGACCTGCGCAACGGCCTGCACGCCGACGTGCGCCTGACGCCCTACCGGCAGCGCGACACGCCGCTGATCGACGGCAAGGTGACCTACGTGTCGGCCGACTCGCTGACCGACCGCCAGACCGGCGCACCCTACTTCGTTCTCCACGTCGAACTCGACCGCGCCTCGCTGGAGCGAGCCGGCAACCCGGTCGTCTCGCCCGGCATGGGCGCCGAGGTCTACGTGCGCACCCGCGAGCGCTCGGCGCTGGACTACCTGCTCGAGCCGCTGATCAACGCCACGCGCCGTTCGTTCAGAGACCACTGAACCCGGCCGGCGAGCGGCGGCGGCGATACTCGCCGCATGTCTGCCCTGACACCGCGCATCGCCTTCATGCTGACCCTGCCGCCCCTGCTGTGGGCGGGCAACGCGGTGGTCGGCCGGGCACTGGTCGGCAGCGTGCCGCCGCTGGCACTCAACGCGATGCGCTGGTGGCTGGCGCTGGCACTGCTGCTGCCACTGGGCTGGCGGGTGCTGCGCGCGCCGGGGAAAATCGGCGCGCGCTGGCTGCACCTCGCGCTGCTCGGCCTGGTCGGCGTGGGCAGCTACAACGCGCTGCAGTACCTCGCGGTGCAGACCAGCACGCCGCTGAACGTGACGCTGATCGCCGCCAGCGCGCCGGTCTGGATGCTGCTGACCGGGTTGCTGTTCTACGGCGAGCGGCCGGGTGCGCGGCAGATCGGCGGCGCGGCGCTGTCGCTGGCTGGCGTGGCGCTGGTCATCTCGCGCGGCAGCCTGGAGACGCTGCGCCAGGTCACGCTGGTGCCCGGCGACCTGCTGATGCTGCTGGCCATCGCTCTGTGGTCGGTCTACAGCTGGATGCTGGCGCGGCCGCCGGCCTCGATGCGTGGCGACGACCGCCCCGCCTGGAACTGGGCCGAGTTCCTGCTCGTGCAGGTGCTGTTCGGTACCGCCTGGGCGACGCTGGGCGCGGGCGTCGAGGCACAGGTGTCGCCGGCAGCGATCATCTGGTCGCCGGGCGTGGTCGCGGCACTGGTCTACGTCGCGGTCGGGCCGTCGCTGATCGCCTACCGCGCCTGGGGCCTGGGTGTCTCGACCGTCGGCCCGGCGATCGCCGCCTTCTTCAGCAACCTGACGCCGGTGTTCGCCGGGGTGCTGTCCGCCGCGCTGCTCGGCGAGGCGCCGAGCTGGTACCACGCCGGCGCGTTCGCGCTGATCGCCGCGGGCATCGTCGTGTCGTCGCTGCCGCGGCGCTGATCAGGGCGCCGGCATCTGGTTGAGCATCAGCCAGTAGCTGCCCAGTTCGCGCGCCGCCTGCACGAAGTTCTCGAAGTCCACCGGCTTGACGATGTAGCTGTTGACGCCGAGCTGGTAGCTCTCGATCAGGTCGCGCTGCTCCTTCGACGAGGTCAGCATGACGACGGGAATCGCGCGCGTGCGCTCGTCGGCCTTCATGCGCGCCAGCACCTCCAGGCCGTCGACCTTGGGCAGCTTGAGGTCGAGCAGCACGAAGCGCGGCGCGTCCTCGATGCGCCGGTCGGCATAGGCGCCCTCGCAGAACAGGAACTCCAGCGCCTCGGCACCGTCGCGTGCGACGTGGATCCGGTTGGCGATGTTCGCCTTGCGCAGGCCGCGCAGCGTCATCTCCAGGTCCAGCGGGTTGTCCTCGACGATGAGGATCTCGAAGGCTTGTGCCACGGCCATCTCCGGATCCCTCAGCCCAATGTGAAGTGAAAGCTCGAGCCGCGGCCGGGTTCGCCGTGTGCGCGCACATGCCCGCCGTGCCGCTGCACGATGCGCTGCACGATCGCCAGCCCGACGCCGGTGCCCTCGAACTCGTCGGCCCGGTGCAGCCGCTCGAACACACCGAACAGCTTGTGCACATAGCGCATGTCGAAGCCGGCACCGTTGTCGCGGACGAAATACTCGACGACATCACCCTGGAGCCCGTGACCGACCTCGATCACCGCCACCTCGCGCTGCCGCGTGTACTTGACGGCGTTGCCCAGCAGGTTCACCCAGACCTGGCGCAGCAGCGCCGGGTCGGCGTCACAGGGCGGCAGCTCGCCGATGCTCAGCTCGATGCGCCGCCCCTGGCACTGCGGCGCGAGGCTGTCGTACGCATGGCGCGCCAGCTGCCCGACGTCGACCGGCCGGCGCGTCAGCGGCTGCCGGCCCAGGCGGGCGAACTCGAGCAGGTCGTCGATCAGCTGGCCCATCTTCTGCGCCGTGTCGCGAATGATGCCGAGGTAGCGCTGGCCGTCCGCCGGCAGCGCCGCGCCGTGGTCCTCGATCAGCGCCTGCGAGAAGCCGTCGAGCGCGCGCAGCGGTGCGCGCAGGTCGTGCGACACCGAGTAGCTGAACGCCTCCAGCTCCTTCACCGCCGCCTGCAGCTCGGCGGTGCGGTCGGCGACGCGGCGCTCGAGCTCGGCGTTCATGCGCTCGACCTCGTCCTCGATGGCGCGGCGCCCGGTGACGTCGGCGCACTGCAGCACGCCGAACAGCGGGCGGCCGGACTCGTCGTCGACCCGCGCACCGCTGTAGGCGAACACCTTGTGCCAGCCCTGCTCGCGATGGTGGATGCGCAACTCGTGCTGGCGCAGCGTCTCGCCGCGCATCACCCGGGTCAGCGGCCACTGCGAGTTCCGCAGCAGCGTGCCGTCGAGGTGGCGCAACTCGTACATCGTGCGCACCTGATCGGTGGTCAGGCCGTTGGCGGTGTCGGCCGTCATGTCGTGCATCGCCAGCGCCGCGGCGTTGAATCCGGCCAGGTGGCCGTCCGGCGAGCACAGCATCACGCCCTCGGTCATGTGCTCGAACACGGCTGCCAAGCGGGCCCGGCTGTCGAGCAGCGCCTGTTCGGTGCGCTTGCGCTCGCTGATGTCGGCCACCGTCCCGTGCCACAGCGTGCCGCCATCGGGCTCCGGCACCGGCCTGGAGTGCCCCTCGATCCACTGTTCGGAACCATCCGCCCGAACCATGCGGAACTCGGCCCGCCACGGCCGGCCCTCGAGCGCCGATGCGTTGATCGACGATCGCACCTCGTCCACGTCGTCCGGGTGGATGTTCTGGATGACCTGCGTCGCGTCGCGGGCCACGGTGCCGGTCGGCAGGCCGTAGAGCTGTTCGACGCGAGCGCTGCCAAAGGGAAAGGTGATGCTGCCATCGGCCGCGCGGCGGAAGGTGCACAGCACCGACGGCGCCACCTCGGCAATGGCGGTGATGCGCTTCTGCTCCGCCAGTAGCGCAAGCTGCGCCTGCTTGCGCTCGGTGATGTCCTCGGCGATGCCGTTGACGCGCGTCAGGGGCCTGCGCGCGCGACCACCCACATGCCCGACGTCGTGGATCCAGCGCACGGACCCGTCCGGCCGCACGACGCGGTACTCGACGTCGTAGCTCGCATGATCGGGGTCGGCCAGCCAGCGGCCGAAGCTCTCGACCACGGCTGCACGGTCGTCATCGTGGATGCACTGCGCCCACAGCCTCGGATCGTCGTACATGCCCTGCACCGGGCGGCCCCACACCGCCTCGAAGGCCGGGCTCACGAAGGACACGCGCTCCAGCGGCTGCAGGTCGATCACCCACAGCACATGGCGCTCGGCCGCCGCGAACTGCATGAACAGGTCGGCCATCTCCTGGATCGTCGGCGGCGTCGCGGCGATGGGGTCGTGCGGGGGCGTCGGGGGAATGCCCTTGTACTGCGGCTCGTGGCTCATGACCGGCAAGTGGTTGCCACGATTATCACGAATGACACCGCCGACCATTCGCGGGCTTTCGCCGATTTGTCCGCGCCGCGCGTCAGAACGTGCCGGGGTAGGCACCTCCGTCGAGCAGGATGTTCTGGCCGGTGAGATAGGCCGCGTGGCGGCTGCACAGGAAGGCGCACAAGGCGCCGAATTCGTCGGCCGTGCCCATGCGCTGCGCCGGAATCGCGACACGCCGCTTGTCGATCATCGCCTCGACGCTTTGCCCGCTCTTCGTCGCCGCCGCCTGCATCGTCGTGCGGATGCGGTCGGTGTCGAACCAGCCGGGTAGCAGGTTGTTGATCGTCACGTTGGCCGCGGCCAGCTTCGGCTGGCGCGCCAGGCCGGCGACGAAGCCAGTCAGGCCGCTGCGCGCGCCGTTGGACAGGCCCAGCGTGTCGATCGGCGCCTTCACCGCACCAGAGGTGATGTTGACCACGCGCCCGAAGCCGCGCGCGGCCATGGCATCGACGGTGGCTTTCATCAATTCGATCGGCGTCAGCATGTTGGCGTCGACGGCCTTGATCCAGGCCTCGCGGTCCCAGTCGCGGAAGTCGCCGGGCGTCGGGCCGCCGGCGTTGTTGACCAGGATGTCGACCTGCGGACAGGCGGCCAGCGCTGCCGCGCGCCCTTCCGGCGTGGTGATGTCGCCGGCCACCGCGACCACCTGCACGCCGGGAAACGCCGCGCGGATCTCCGCCGCGGTGGCGTTCAGCGTCTCGGCACCGCGCGCGGTCACGACCACGTTGACACCCTCGCCGGCCAGCGCCATCGCGCAGCCCTTGCCGAGTCCCTTGCTCGCAGCGCACACCAGCGCCCAGCGTCCTGCAATGCCCAGATCCATCTCGTGTCTCCCGCGGTAGTTGAAGTTCAGCGCCAGCGCGCCAGCAGCCAGACGCCGCCCAGCACCAGCGCCGTGCCGGCCGCCACCCAGGCGGTGAACGGCTCGCCGAGCAACAGCACGCCCATCAGGATGGTCGACATCGGGCCGAGCATGCCGGTCTGCGCGGTCAGCGTGGAGCCGATGCGCTCCATCGCCATCATGACCATCAGCACCGGCGCGAAGGTGCACAGCGTGGCGTTCAGCACCGACAGCCAGATCACCTGCGGCGCCACCTCGGTGGCCGCCGAGATCGGCCGCAGCACGAGGAACTGCACGATGCACAGCACGCAGGCCACGCTGGTGGCCAGGCCGGTCAGGCGCAGCGAGCCCAGGCGCTTGACCACCTCGCCGCTGTAGACCAGGTAGATCGCGTAGCTGAGGGCGCTGCCGAACACGAGCGCCGCGCCGAGCACGACGTCGCGCCCGGCGAGTTGCAGGTCGTGCGCGAAGACGAGCATCACGCCGCTGTAGCTGACCGCCATCGCTGCGAGCTGGCGGCCCGTGGCCTTGCGGCCGAACAGCAGCCAGCCGAGCAGCAGCACGATGGTCGGGTTGAGGTAGAGCACCAGGCGCTCGAAGCTGGCCGTCACATAGGCGAGGCCGGCGAAGTCGAGAAAGCTCGCCAGGTAGTAGCCGCTGAAGCCGAGGCCGAGGATGGCGAACTTGTCGTGCCGCGTCAGCGCTGGCTGGCCGCGGCTGGCCCACCAGGCCAGCGCCACGAACAACGGCAGCGCGAACAGCATGCGCAGCATGATCAGCGTCACCGCGTCGACGCCGTGCCGGTAGGCGAGCTTGACGATGATCGCCTTGCCCGAGAAGGCGATCGAGCCCGCCGCAGCAAGCGCGAGGCCCGGCAGCACGGACGCGGGAGGATGCTCGGCTGCAAGGGCGCGGGAGTTCATGGCCGGCAGGATTCTACGAGGCGCCCCCGCGGCGCGCGGGCGTGGGGCGACTAGGGCCTGTTAACACCAATTTCGCAGCGGTCGTTCTGCATTGACACTGTGTCGATGGAGATCACTGCAGCGCAATTCGCCCAGATCGAGCACTGCCTGCCTCGGCAGCGAGGCAACGTCAGCTTGTCGAATCTGCAGGTGCTCAACGCGATCCTGTACGTGGCCGAGCAT
>NZ_CALRZC010000308.1:0-8062 GCF_943372545.1 Variovorax sp. YR752
CCTCGCGCATCATCGAGAAGGTCGTGTCCTTGTAGATCTTGAACTGATCGAGCGGATCGGCGACGAAGAGGATGTTTTTCATCAGGCGTTCTTTCCGGCGCCGGGAGCGGCGGCTGTGGAGGGTGTTTCTGGCGGCATGTTGCCGGAAGCGGCGATGTCCTTGTCGGCCGGGGCCTTTTCCTTTGGCACCTGTGCGCTGCGTGCGCGGCCGAGCTGCTGCACCGCCAGCGCCACCGCGCCGGCCACCACGCCCCAGAAGGCGGAGCCGATGCCGGCCAGCGTCACGCCCGAGAGCGTGACCAGGAAGGTGATGAGCGCGGCCTCGCGGTGCGCCTCGTCGCGCACCGCCGCGGCCAGCCCGCCGCCGATGGTGCCCAGCAGCGCCAGCCCGGCGATGGCCGCGACCAGTTCTTTCGGAAAGGCCGTGAGCAGGCCCGTGACGGCCGCGCCGAACAGGCCGATCACCACGTAGATGGCGCCGCAGCTCACGGCCGCCGTGTAGCGCCGCGCCGGGTCTTCGTGCGCCTCGCGGCCCATGCACATGGCGGCCGTGATGGCGCTGAGGTTGAGCGCAAAGGCGCCGAAGGGCGCGAGCACCAGCGTCGCGAGGCCGCTGATGGTGATGAGCTTGCTGACCGGCAGATCGCTGAAGCCGCTGGCGCGGATCGCCGCCACGCCGGGCAGGTTCTGCGAAGCCATGGTCACGACGAACAGCGGCAGCGCCAGGCTCACGATGGCCTGCCAGGTGAACACCGGCGCCGTGAACACCGGCCAGGTGAGCGAGAACTGCACAGCCGACCACGCCAGCTCGCCGCGCGCGGCCGTGAAGGCGATGGCCACCAGCAGCGTGAGCGGCACCGCGTAGCGCGGCAGCAGGCGCTTGCCGATGAGGTAGGTGCCGAGCATCAGCAGCACCAGCGGCAACGCGGTCTGCGCCGCCGTGAAGGCCGACATGCCGAAGCGCGCGAGCACGCCGGCCAGCAGCGCCGAGGCGATGGCCATCGGGATCTTGTTCATCACGCGCTCGAACCAGCCGGTGGCGCCCGCGATCACGATCAGCACCGCGCTGACGATGAAGGCGCCCACCGCCTCGCCCATGCCGTAGCCCGCGCCGGCCACGGCCAGCACGGCCGCACCGGGGGTGCTCCACGCAATCATGACGGGCTTGCGCCACCACAGCGAAGGCAGCGCCGAGGCGAGCCCCATGCCGATGCCCAGCGCCCACATCCACGAGGCCGTCATTTCGGGCGTGGCCCCGAAGGCCTGGGCGGCCTGGAACACGATGGCCACCGAACTCGTGAAACCCACGAGCACGGCGACGAAGCCCGCGGTGAAGGCCGAAAGGCTCAGGTCTTTGAAGAATCGCATGGCGCGATTTTGCCGGGGCACGCGGCGTGGCGCCGCGGGCCTCAGATTTCGATCTTGGAGCCGAGCTCGACCACCGCGTTGTTGGGCAGGCCCAGGAAGGCCGCAGCACCGCTCGCGTTGTGGTGCATCTGCGCGAACAGCTTCTCGCGCCACGGCGCCATGCCGCTGCCGAGTGTGGGGATCACGACGTCGCGCGAGAGGAAGTAGCTGGTCGTCATCGGCTCGAGCTGGCAGCCGCGCATGCGCGCGTTGTCCAGCGCGCGCGGCAGGTCAATGTCGTTCTTGAAGCCGTAGTGCACGATGACCTGCCAGCAGTGGTTGCCCAGTGCATCGATCTCGATGCGCTTGTCCATCGGAATCCAGGGCACCTCGTGGTTGCGCACGGTGACGAACATGTTCTGCTCGTGCAGCACCTTGTTGTGCTTGAGGTTGTGCAGCAGCGCGTTGGGCACCACGCCCGGTTCGGCCGTGAGGAACACGGCCGTGCCGTCGACGCGCGCGGGCGGGCTCATGAACACCGAACCGAGGAACGACTTCAGGTCGATCGCATCGGCGTGCTGCGCCTCGCCCATGAGGCGGCGACCTTCCTTCCAGGTGATCATCAGCGTGAACACGAGGCCGCCGATCAGCAGCGGGAACCAGCCACCTTCGAACAGCTTGAGCAGGTTCGAGGCGAAGAACAGGAAGTCGACCACGAAGAAGACGGCGGTCGAGGCGATGCACAGCGCCAGCGGCAGCTTCCACGCGTAGCGGATCACGAAGAAGGTCAGGATCGTGGTGATCAGCATGTCGGTCGTCACCGCGATGCCGTAGGCCGCGGCCAGGCTGCTCGAGGTGCGGAACATCACCACTGCCAGCACGATGGCCACGAACAGGCCCCAGTTGACCAGCGGGATGTAGATTTGCCCGGCCGTGCGCACGCTGGTGTGCTCGATGTTCAGGCGCGGCAGGTAACCCAGCTGGATCACCTGGCGCGTGACGCTGAAGGCGCCGGTGATGAGCGCCTGCGAGGCGATCACCGTGGACAGCGTGGCCAGCAACACCAGCGGAATGAGCGCCCATTCAGGCGCCATCATGAAGAACGGGTTCTTCACGGCTTCGGGGTTCTCCAGCAGCAGCGCGCCCTGGCCCAGGTAGTTGAGCGTGAGCGCCGGCATGACGACCGAGAACCACGCGATGCGGATCGGCTTCTTGCCGAAGTGGCCCAGGTCGGCGTACAGCGCTTCGGCGCCGGTCACGCACAGCACCATGGCGCCCAGCAGGATGAAGCTGGTGCCGGGGTTGTCCCAGATGAACTTCAGCGCGAACCAGGGGTTCAGGGCCTTGATGATTTCGGGGTGGTGCGCGATCTGCCACACGCCCAGCACCGCAATGGCCGCGAACCACGCCAGCGTGACCGGGCCGAAGAACTTGCCGATGCCTGCGGTGCCGCGCTTTTGCACCGCGAACAGGCAGAACAGCACGACCAGCGTGATCGGGATCACGTAGTGCTTGAAGTGCGGCGACACCACCTCCAGGCCCTCGACCGCCGACAGCACCGAGATGGCCGGCGTGATCACGCCGTCGCCGTAGAAGAGCGAGGTGCCGAAGATGCCGACGACCAGCAGCAGCTGGCGCAGCCTCGGCTTGTCGGTCACGGCCTGGGAGGCCAGCGCGAGCATCGCGACCAGGCCGCCCTCGCCTTCGTTGTCGGCACGCAGCACGAGCACGACGTACTTGATCGACACGATGACCGTGAGGGTCCAGAAGAACATCGACAGGATGCCGTAGACGTTCTCGACGGTGAACGGCACATGGCCGTGACCGAAGACTTCCTTGACCGCATAGAGAACGCTGGTGCCGATGTCGCCATAGACGACGCCAATGGCGCCGACGATGAGGCCGGCAGAGATGTTTTTGGGGGCTGACACGAGGTCGATGGGAAAAGGGCGGCTCGCAATGATCGACGCGTCAGTCACGCCGGGGTACCGCGGCCGCGCCGCGCATCCCTCCGCCCTTTGGGTTCCTTTGCTGTGGGGCCGCTATTTTGCCGTTGCCCGCCCGCGCCGCAACCCGCCCCCGCCGCTCATTCGTAGATTTCGGCGTCCGGATCGGTCGCTTCCATCTCGTAACTGGCCGCGACCATGGCCAAACGGCCCACCACGCCATACATGTAAAAACGATTGGGGGCGCTGGCACCGGGCTTGGCGCCCGGTTGCGGCAGCTGCGCGCTTTCCGAGAAAGCCAGCGGCACGTAGCTGGCGCCCGGCTGCTTGAGGTTCTCGTCGGCGGCGCGCTCGGCATGCACGCGGTAGAAGCCGCCCACCACGTAGCGGTCCATCATGTAGACCACGGGCTCGGCCACGCCGTTGTGCACGCGCTCGTTGGTGAGCACGCCTTCCTGCACGATCAGCTCGGTGGGTTCGCGCAGGTCGCGCCCGGCGCTGGTCTTGGCGGGCGACGAGGTCGCGGTGCGCGACTTGCCGATGAGCGCCTCGACCTCTTTCGCGTCGCGCACGGTCACGACGCCGGGGCTGCCGCTGCCGCTGTGGCCGCCCTTGACGACCACGAACGGCTTCTCGTTGATGCCGTATTCCTTGTACTTGCGGCGCACCTTGGTGAGCACCGCGTCGACATGGCTGGTGAGCACGTCGATGCCGCGGCCCTCGGCCACGTCGACGCCTTCGGCGCGCGCGTAGATCGGGTTGATCAGCCAGGGGTCGATGCCCAGCAGCTTGCCGAAGCGCTTGCACAGCTCTTCATAGCTGTGCAGGTGGTTGCTCTTGCGGCGTACCGACCAGCCCGCGTGCAGCGGCGGCAGCAGGTACTGCTCGTGCAGGTCTTCGAGGATGCCGGGCGTTCCTGCAGAAAGCTCGTTGTTGAGCAGAATTGTGCAGGGATCGAAGTTCTTCAGGCCCAGGCGGCGCTTGGAACGCACCACCGGTTCGAGCGTCACGGTCTCGCCGTTGGGCAGCTCGATCTTCTTGGTCGACTTGATGGCCGGATCGACGGAGCCGATGCGCACATTGAGGCCCGCCATATGGAAGATGCGCACAAGTTGCGCGATGTTGGCGAGATAAAAGGTGTTTTTCGAGTGATTTTCAGGAATGACGAGCAGGTTGCGCGCTTCCGGACAGATCTTTTCGATGGCCGCCTGCGCGGCCTGCACTGCCAGCGGCAGCATTTCCTTGGTGAGGTTGTTCCAGCCACCCGGGAACAGGTTGGTGTCGACCGGGGCGAGCTTGAAGCCCGCGTTACGGATGTCGACGGCGCTGTAGAACGGCGGCGTGTGCTCCATCCACTCGAGGCGAAACCAGCGCTCGATGGCGGGCGTCGAGTCGAGCACCCGCTGCTCCAGTTCGTTGATCGGGCCGGTCAGGGCAGTGACGAGATGCGGAACCATGCAGCGGCCTTGTTGGTTTTGTGCTTAAAGGTGGAGTGGAATTGTAGGATTTGGGGATGGCCGCCCCGATGACAAGCAGCCAAAGAGAACAAAGCACCCCAATCCACAACTCACGTTGCAAGAACACCGCGGCACGGGCCTCGCCGCGCCGCCGGCCCGATGGCCCCAGCCTTTTCGGACCCGACTAGCTGCGGACTTCGCCCTGCCCCAGCACCACGTACTTGAGCGAGGTCAGGCCTTCGATGCCGACCGGGCCGCGCGCATGGAACTTGTCGGTGCTGATGCCGATTTCGGCGCCCAGCCCGTACTCGAAACCGTCCGCGAAGCGCGTGCTCGCATTCACCATCACGCTGGCCGAATCGACCTCGCGCAGGAAGCGCTGGGCATTGATGTGGTCGCGCGTGACGATGGCGTCGGTGTGGTGGCTCGAGTAGCGGTTGATGTGCGCAATGGCCTCGTCGACCCCCGCCACCACCTTCACGCTGATGACGGCGGCCAGGTATTCCTCGGACCAGTCGGACTCGACGGCATCGAGGATCTTCGCCTGCGGATGGTGCGCCTCGCTGGCGCGCAGGATCGCGGCGGCAGCCGGGTCGCAGCGCATTTCGACGCCCTTGGCGGCAAAGACGGCGGCAATCTCGGGCAGGAAGTGGTCGGCCACCGACGCCGACACCAGCAGGCCTTCGGCGGCGTTGCAGGGGCTGTACTTCTGGGTCTTGGCGTTGTCGACGATGCGCAGCGCCATGTCGAACTCGGCCGTGTCGTCCACGTACACGTGGCAGTTGCCGTCCAGGTGCTTGATGACGGGCACCTTGGCATCGCGGCTGATGCGCTCGATGAGGCCCTTGCCGCCGCGCGGAATGATCACGTCGACAAACTCGGGCATGGCGATGAGCTGGCCCACGGCTTCGCGGTCGGTGGTCTGCACCAGCTGCACCGCCTCGACCGGCAGGCCGGCTTCGGCCAGCGCCTCGGACACCAGCAGCGCCAGCGCCTTGTTCGACTCGATGGCCTCGGAGCCGCCGCGCAGGATGGCGGCGTTGCCGCTCTTGATCGCGAGGCTCGCGGCCTCGATCGTCACGTTGGGGCGGCTCTCGTAGATCATGCCGAAGACACCGATCGGCACGCGCATCTGGCCCACGCGGATGCCGCTGGGCTGCTGCTTCATGCCGATGATCTCGCCGATCACGTCGGCCATGCCGGCCAGCTGCTCGCAGCCCTCGGCCACGGTTTCGAGGACCTTGGGCGTGAGCTTGAGCCGGTCGACCATCGGGGCCGACAGGCCGGCGGCGGTGGCGCGTGCCAAGTCCTTCTCGTTGGCTGCAGCCAGCGCGGGGCCGACTTCGCGCAGGCGCCGGGCCAGCGCTTTCAGTGCTCTGTTTTTGGTAGCTGCATCCGCACGGGCCATGAGGAATGCAGCGGCTTTGGCTTGCAGACCGAGGGTCTGCATGTGCTCGCTGACGTTGAACGCGTTCATAGCCTCGCATTTTCCCACGCGGACCTTCGGTCCGGCTGACGCGGGCCTTTTGCCGTCTACAGACGGCACGTGGAGGTCAGGCGCGGCGTGGCGCCGCGGCCGTGCTGCAGGCGCGGCACAGCATCAGCGCCAGCCGCTGCAGCGCCTGCCAGCCGCTGGCGGGCCAGTCGGGCTGCTTCAGGCCCTTGCAGATGCCGTCGACCAGATGGGCCGCGCGCAGCAGCCGGGTCAGCATGCGGTCGTCCAGGCGCGGCAGCACGCGCTCGAAGGCGCGCTCGCGCGGGCCCCAGATGCGGTTCTCGCGCAGCGCCATCGGCAGCGGGCGGCCGGCGGCCATGGCGTCCTTCACGCGCTTGAGGGCGCGGATGTCCTCGGCGATCGTGTAGTGCACCAGCACCTCGGCCTCGCCCTCGGCCTGCAGGCCGTCGAGCATGCGCGCCACGCGCTGCGGGTTGCCGGCCAGCACGGCCTCGGAGAGCTTGAACACGTCGTAGCGCGCCACGTTGTTGACGGCGCCCTCGACCTGCTCCCAGCTCAGCTCGCCGGCCGGGTGCAGCAGCGCGAGCTTCTGGATTTCCTGGTGCGCGGCCAGCAGGTTGCCTTCGACGCGGTCGGCAAAGAACTGCAGCGTGCGCTGGCCTTCGTCGCCGGGCATCACGCGCTGGTTCTGCAACCCGAGGCGCTGCGCGATCCATTGCGGCAGCGCGGCGCGCTCGATCGGGTCGACCTGGAGGCTCACGCCGTTGTTCTCGAGCGCCGAGAACCACGCGCCGGTGCGCGTGGCCTTGTCCAGGCGCGGCAGCATCACCAGCGTGAGCGTGCTGTCGTTGCCCGGCGCTGCTTCGGCCAGCTGCTGCAGCGCAACGCTGCCGTCCTTGCCGGGCTTGCCCGAGGGAATGCGGATCTCGACGATCTGCTTGTCGGCGAACAACGAAAGCGAGCCCCCGGCCGCGAGCACCGCGCTCCAGTCGAAGTGCGCGCCGGCCACGGTGTACGAGCTGCGCTCGGTGTGGCCTTGGGCGCGCGCGGCGGCGCGAATGGCGTCGGCCGCTTCTTGCGCAAGCAGCGGCTCGTCGCCGTGGATCGTGTAAAGCGGCTTCAGGCCCTTTTGCAGGTGGGCGCCGAGCTGGGCACTGGCAAGTTGCATTGAAAAAACGGAAGCGACGCTTACAGGGATTGCACTGCCGCCAGCCGGCGCATCAGCTGCTGCGCGATGTCGGCTTGCATGTCGCGGTACAGCAGCTCGGCCTCGCTCTCCTTGGCCAGCGCGTTGGTTTCGTTGAAGCTCAGGTCGCGCGTCTGCGAGACCTCGGAGGCGGCCAGCAATTCCTTGCCGCCCGGCGTGCGCAGGCTGAAGCGGATGCGCAGGCGCAGCTGCACTTCGCGCAGCAGGCCGGCGGAATTGGTGGAGATCACGAAGCGGTCGCGGTCCTCGCCCAGCACGACCAGCACGGCATCGGCCGTGCTCGCCGCTTCCTTGGGCACCAGCGTCACGGTGCCGGCCGCGCGCAACTCGCGCCGCAGCTGGTTGATGAGTGCCGTGTTGCCTTCGAGCGAAAGTGTCTTGAACGCAAAGGTCGGCGCCTGGCGCAGCGCAAAGCCGCAGCCGGACAGGGCCAGCGAAGCCCCCGCGACGCCGAGGCCCAGGAGAAAGCCGCGGCGCGGCTGCGAGGCATTGCGAATGTTCATGCGTCTGTCGTTTCCGTCGTTCTGCAGTGTCTGGTTCAGATGACCACGTTGACCAGGCGCCCGGGCACCACGATCACGCGCTTGGGCGGCGCACCTTCGGCGAAGTTGACGAAGTCGTCGCAGGCGATCGCCAGCCGCTCGATCTC
>NZ_CALRZC010000309.1:0-8039 GCF_943372545.1 Variovorax sp. YR752
GCGCGGGCGGCCTCGACGGCGGCGTTGAGCGCCAGGATGTTGGTCTGGAAGGCGATGCCGTCGATGACGCCGATGATGTCGGCGATCTTCTTGGAGCTGGCGTTGATCTCGTCCATGGTGGAGACCACCTGGGAGACGACGGTGCCGCCGCGCTGGGCGACCTCGGCGGCAGAGGCCGCGAGCTGGTTGGCCTGGCGCGCCGAGTCGGCGCTCTGCTTGACGGTGCCGCTGAGCTCCTCCATCGACGAGGCAGCCTGCTGCAGGTTGCTCGCCGTCTGCTCGGTGCGGGCGGAGAGATCCTGGTTGCCGGTGGCGATCTGCACGCTGGCGGTGCTGATGCTGTCGGTGCTCGAGCGCACCCGGCCGACCAGGTTGCGCAGCGAGTCCTGCATGGTGCCGATGGCGCGCAGCAGGTCGCCGAGTTCGTCGCGCGAGGTGGCGCTCACCGACTCGGACAGGTCACCCTTGGAGATGGTCTGCGCAGCGGTCACCGCGCGCTGCAGCGGGCCGGTCACCGAGCGGGTGATGGCCCAGGCCATCGCGGCGCCGACACCCAGGCTGATGGCCAGCATGATCACCAGCATCATCTCCGCCGAGGCCAGCATCGCGTGCACCTCGTCGATGTTCTGCTTCGCCAGGTCGGCCTGGAAGTCGCTGAGCGCGCGCATCGAGCCGAGGTAGGCGGCGGCCGCGGGCAGCATCTTGTCCTTGAGCATCGTCTCCGCGGCCAGCGGGTCGCCCTGCTTGGTCAGCTCGCCGACCTTGCCGCGGATGTCGATGTACTCCTTGCGCTTGGTGCCGATATCGGCCAGCAGCGCCTTGCCCTTCTCGCTCGTGATCGCGCCGTCCAGCTCCTTCTGCAGCTCGTTGATCTGCGCCGTCGTCTCCTTCATCTGCGGGCCGAAGTGCGACTCGAGCGCCGGGAGTCCCGCGCCCTTGGCGATGGCCACGGCGCGGGTGATGTTCAGCTCGGTCTTGCCCATCCACTCGGCCATCACGCCGGAGCGGCGGTCGTAGTCCTGCGCCTTGGTGAGGTCGGCATCGATGCTGACCATCCGCCAGTAGCCGACGACGACCATGACCAGCGAGAGGGCCAGCACGGCGCCGAAGCCCAGCGTCAGGCGGGCACCGAGTCTGAGGTTGTTGAGATTCATGGCGCGAAGTCCGGTAGGGAAGGCGATGGAAAGAATCAGTGGCGCGAGCGGCGCACCAGGCTGCCGACGTCCAGAATCAGCGCGACGCGGCCGTCGCCCATGATGGTGGCGCCCGACACGTCGTCGACGCGGCGGTAGTTGGCCTCGAGGTTCTTCACCACGACCTGTTGCTGGCCGAGCAGTTCGTCGACGAGCAGCGCGACGCGCCCCCCCTCGGCTTCCACCACGACCATGATCGCGCTGACGTTCTCGAAGTCGAAGCGCGGCACGTTGAAGACCTGCTCGAGCTCGAGCACCGGCATGTACTCGTCGCGCACCTCGACCACGCGGCCGCTGCCGCCGATCGTGCGGATCATCCCGGGCTGCACCTGGAAGGACTCGACCACGCTGGACAGCGGCAGGATGTAGCACTCCTCGCCGACGCCCACGCTCATGCCGTCCATGATCGCCAGCGTCAGCGGCAGGCGCACCTTGACGCTCATGCCGTAGCCTTCGGCGGAGTCGATCTCGACCGTGCCGCCCAGCGAGGTGATGTTCTTCTTCACCACGTCCATGCCGACACCGCGGCCGGAGACGTCGGTCACCACCTCGGCGGTGGAGAAGCCCGGCGCGAAGATCAGGCTCCAGACCTCCTGGTCGGTCATCGAGTCGGGCGCGTCGATGCCCTTCTCGCGCGCCTTCTTCAGCAGCTTCTCGCGCGACAGGCCCTTGCCGTCGTCACGCACCTCGATGACGATCGAGCCACCCTGGTGGGAGGCCGACAGCGTGATCGTGCCCTGCTCGGGCTTGCCCTTGGCCACCCGCTCGGCCGGCATCTCGATGCCGTGGTCGCAGGAGTTGCGCACCAGGTGCGTCAGCGGGTCGGTGATCTTCTCGACCAGGCCCTTGTCGAGCTCGGTGGCTTCGCCGTGCGTCACGAAGTCGACCTTCTTGCCGAGCTTGGCAGCGAGGTCGCGCAGCATGCGCGGGAAGCGGTTGAAGACTACCGACATCGGGATCATGCGGATCGACATCACCGATTCCTGCAGGTCCCGCGTGTTGCGCTCGAGGTCGGCCAGGCCGGCGGCGAGCTGCTGGTACAGGGCGACGTCCACGCCCTTGCTGTTCTGCGCCAGCATCGCCTGGGTGATGACGAGTTCGCCGACCAGGTTGATCAGCTGGTCGACCTTCTCGACCGAGACACGCAGCGTCGAGGCCTCGGCGGTCGCGGCCGTCGGCTTGTCGGCCTTGGCGGCCGGCCGTGCGGCCGGCTTGGGCGCTGTGGCGAGCGGTGCGGCCGCCGCAGCGCTCGTGGAGGCCGGGGTTGCCGGTGCGGCGCCGTTGGGCGCACCGGGGGCGTCGTCGAAGAAGCCGTAGCCCGGATCGGTGACCTGCTCCTCGGCCGGCGCGCCAGGGGCGCCGGCGTGGAAGCCGTAGCCCGGGCCGAGCGGCAGCAGCGCCACCGCCTCGCGCGGCACGTGGAAGGTGAACAGGTCCAGCAGGTCGCTGTCGCTGCTGCTGGTGATGATCTTGAAGCGACGCATGCCGTCGCTGGACTGGCCGCCGTCGATCGGCTCGATGGTGCCGAGGTCGGTGATCTCCTTGAACAGGTCGATCAGGTTGTCGGCCATCTCCGGCTGGTCCAGCGGGCCGACGCGCAACTCCAGCGCGCGGGCCTGCGGGCCACCGGGCGCGGCCACCGGCGCCGCAGCCGGCGCGGCGACGGGCGCCGGGGCGGCAGCGGCGGCGGGTGCCGCGGCGGGCAGCGCCTCGCCGGCGACCAGCGCGCGGATGTTGAACAGCAGCTCGGTGGTGTCGACCGCGTCGCCGCCGGCGCCCTGGTGGCGTGCCAGCTGGGCGCGCAGCGCGTCGCCGGAGGCGAGCAGCACGTCGACCATCGGCGCGCTCGGCGCCAGTTCGTGGCGGCGCAGCTTGTCCAGCAGCGTCTCCATCTGGTGCGTCAGCTCGGCCACGTCGGAGAAGCCGAACGTGGCGGCGCCGCCCTTGACGGAGTGCGCGCAGCGGAAGATCGAGTTCAGCTCCTCGTCGTCGGCCGCCTCGATGTCGACCTCCAGCAGAAGCTGTTCCATGCGGTCGAGGTTCTCGCCCGCTTCCTCGAAGAAGACCTGATAGAACTGGCTCAGGTCGATGCCGGCGCCTGCGTTCGCGCCTTCCGAAGTCATCTCGGCCATGGGGTCGTGCTCCCGTGTTTCTTGTGTGCGCGATGAAGCCTCAGCGGATCACCTTCTTGATGACCTCGAGCAGCTTGGTCGGGTCGAAGGGCTTGACCAGCCAGCCGGTGGCACCGGCGGTGCGGCCGGCCTGCTTCATCTGGTCGCTGGACTCGGTGGTCAGGATCAGGATCGGCGTGGCCTTGAACTTCGGGTTGTCGCGAAGCTTCTTGGTCAGGCCGATGCCGTCCAGGCGCGGCATGTTCTGGTCGGTCAGCACCAGGTCGAAGTCGCGCGAGCCCGCCTTCTCCCAGGCGTCCTGGCCATCGACCGCTTCGACGACGTTGTAGCCGGCGCTCTTGAGCGTGAAGGCGACCATCTGGCGCATCGAGGCCGAGTCGTCCACAGCGAGGATTGAATGCATGTCTGGCTCCAGGTAACGAGTGGATTTCGGGTGGGTTCCGGATTTCTTGAATGGCGGCAGGGTCAGAACAGCTCGATGGACCCTGCGTCCATCTCGTCCTGCGTCACGGGGTTGGGTCGCAGCGGCGCGGTCTCGACGACGGCGACGCCGTCCTCGTCGTCGCCCATGGCCTCGGCGGCGAGCCGGTCGGCGCAGCTGCGCAGCCGCGTATTGGTGTGGGTGATCAGCTGCGAGGCCATGTCCTGGAACTGCATCGCGGTGATCGCGCCGGCCATGTGCTGCATCGCGTCGTGCAGCTCGCGGGTATTCAGCTCGGGGTGCTGCGCCATCGCGTGCAGCAGGTGGTTGAGCTGGCCCGAGGCACCGTAGAAGTGGCCCATCAACGCTTCACTCGCGTCGCTGAGCAGGCGCTGCAGGCGTTCGAGGTCGTTGCTGGCCGTCATCAGGTTGTCCTGGATGTCGGCGGCAGCCATCAGGGGCAGGGGGCTTCCCCCACCGGGATCCATCGAGAGGCGGTCTGGCATCGTTGCTCCGCGAAATGTTCTTGTGCACCGGCATCGGGCCGGCGACTCAGCACATTTTCGGCAGCGCATCACAAATCATTAGGGCGATCTCAGCGGCATTTCCCGCGCTTCTCCGTTCGCTCGGCCGCGGCATACTTCACGGATGGCAGCCGCTCTCCTGGACCATGTGCTGCGTGTGCTGCACCTGGAAGACTCGCCGCTCGATCACGAGCTGACGCTGGCCCACCTGCGCCGCGGCGGGCTGGAGGTGCAGGCGCTGCGCATCGATTCCGAGGCAGCCTTCCTGGCTGCGCTCGAGCAGGACTGGGACGTGGTGCTGTCCGACTTCAACCTGCCCGGCTTCTCCGGCCTGGTCGCGCTGGACCTGCTCAAGGCCAGCGGCCGCGACATCCCCTTCATATTGGTCTCCGGCGAGATCGGCGAGGACACCGCGGTCGAGGCGATGCGCAACGGCGCCTCCGACTACCTGCTGAAGAACAACCTGGCGCGGCTGGTGCCGGCGCTGATGCACGCCGTGGAGGCCAGCGAGACGCGCCACGCCCGCGAGCGAGCCGACCGCGAACTGGGCAAGTCCAAGCAGCGCCTGCGCGAACTGGCGCAGCACCTGCAGACCAGCATCGAGCAGGAGCGTGCCGCGATCGCCCGCGAGATCCATGACGACGTCGGCGGCTCGCTGACCGCGCTGAAGTTCGACCTGGCCTGGATCGCCCGCCACACCAACGACGCCGGCGTGCGGCTGCGCGTGCAGTCCGCGCTCGAGACGGTGACGCTGGCGATCGAATCGAGCAAGCGCATCATGCACAACCTGCGCCCGGCCATCCTCGAGCAGGGCCTGGTGGCGGCGCTGCAGTGGATCGCCACGCGCTTCGAGAAGCGCACCGGCATCTCCTGCGAAGTGCGCATTCCGTCACACACGCCGGAGTGGCCGGCCGGCGTGCCGCTGGTCGCCTACCGCACGGCGCAAGAGGCGCTGACCAACATCACCAAGCATGCGCAGGCCACGCGCGTGCAGATCGACCTGTCGCTGGCCGGCGGCGTGATGTCGCTGGAGATCAGCGACAACGGCCGCGGCCTGTCTCAGCTGGACCTGGCCAAGGCGCGTTCCTTCGGCATCCGCGGCCTGCATGAGCGTGCCGGCACGGTCGGCGGCTGGGTCGACCTGTCCAGCGGGCCGGCCGGAACGACGCTGATACTCTCGGTACCCTTGAACCCGTCGGGCGACCTGACGCCGCCGCCGGCGGCGTCGCTGCACGAGCCGGACGATCCTTCGCAGTGGGGCACTCTGTGATCAAAGTCATTCTTTGCGACGACCACGCCTTGATCCGCCGCGGCATCCGCGACACGCTGTCCGACGCGCCGGACATCGAGGTGGTCGGCGAGGCGGGTGACTATGGCGAGTTGCGCACCCTGCTGCGCAGCCACAGCTGCGACGTGCTGGTGCTCGACATCAACCTGCCCGGCGGGCGCAGCGGCCTGGACGTGCTGCACGTGCTCAAGGACGAAGGCCTGCCGATGCGGGTGCTGGTCGTCTCGATGTACCCGGAGGACCAGTACGCCATCCGCGCGCTGCGTGCCGGCGCCTTCGGCTACGTCAACAAGGGCGGCGACCCGGCGCAACTGGTCACCGCGGTGCGCACCGTCTCGCAGGGGCGCAAGTACGTCACGCCGGAGATCGCGCAGATGCTGGTCGAGAGCCTGACCACGCCGGTGGTGGAGAACTCGCACGAGAAGCTCTCCGACCGCGAACTGCAGACCCTGGTGCTGATCGCCTCGGGCAAGCGCCTGTCGGACATTGCCGAGGAACTCAAGCTCAGCCCGAAGACCGTCAGCGTCTACCGGGCGCGGGTGCTCGAGAAGCTGTCGCTCGCGAACAACTCCGAGATGACGGTTTACGCGATCCGTAACGGCCTCGTCGGCCACTGATCCCGCCCCGATCCGTGGGCGCCGCGCGTCGGGTTGCGGCGTGTGTCACGTACTGGGCGCTTGGCTGCGCATCAAGTGATCAGTCAGGCGGCCGAAAGCCTGAAGATGGCGGTCGCGGTTCCCCGCCCAAGAAGAACGGACAACACCCGCCCGATGCTCGTCGCTGCCTGCTTCGTCGTGACTGCCCTGCTGCTGTGGCTGGCCGCCGGCATGTCCGCGCTCGCCGATCGGCGAGCGCGGCCGCTGGCGCGTGCCATCCGCCTCGTTGCGGCGCTGATCGTGGCCTGCGGCCTGTGGTGGCCGGCGCACATGCTGCACGTCGAGGGCACGCTGGTCGCGTTCGAGGGCATCCGTTCGGCGCTGGCCTGGCTGCCGCCGCTGGCGCTGTCGTTGCTCGCGCTGGCCACCGCACGCGCCTGGGCGCACGGCTCGATCCCGCTGATGCTGGCCGCTGGCGCGGCCACGCTGGCCGCCTCGTACGGGGTGGCGATGCTGCTGCTGCCCGGCCTGTTCCGCCTGCTGCCGTTCGACCTGCCGATCGGCGACGGCGTGATGATCGTCGCGCTGGCCCTGGCCAGCGTCGCGCTGTTCATGCCGCCGCGCCGCGAGCGTCTGGCGACCTGGCTGCGCGGCGGTGCGGCGCTGACGGCTGCCGGCATCGTCGCGCTGGCACTGACCGGGTACATGGCCAGCGAGCCGGTGGTGCCTGCCACCTCGTGGCACGAGATCAGCGTGCTCGCCGTGCTGGCCTGCCTGGCGACCCTGATGCGCTCGGTACTGCGGCACGGCGGCGCCGTCGTGGCCGACAGCGTGCCGCGCCCGGCGCGCGGCGCGGTCAGCACCGACGTGCTCACCGGCCTGCCGACGCGGCAGTTCTTCGAGCAGCGGCTCGCCGCGGCGGCCAAGCGCGCCGACGCCAAGCACGGCAAGATGGCCGTGCTGTTCATCGACCTCGACGGCTTCAAACCGGTCAACGACACCTTCGGCCACGCCTGCGGCGACCGCGTGCTCGAGCAGGTCGGCGTGCGCATGCGCTCGATCACCCGCGGCTCGGACGTCGCCGCGCGGGTGGGCGGCGACGAGTTCCTGCTGCTGATGCCGGCGATCTCCTCGCAGGAGTCGGTCGCCAAGGTGGCGCGCGCGCTGATCGAGATCCTCAGCCGGCCCTACAAGGTCGACGACCGCGAGGTCAACATCTCCTGCTCGGTCGGCATCGCGCTGTACCCCGACGGCTGCCGCGCCAGCAAGCTGATCCCGCGCGCCGATGCGGCGATGTACGCCGCCAAGCGCGCCGGCGGCACGCGCCACGCGTTCTTCGCGCCCGAGATGGACCACGACGCGAAGCAGAACTTCGAACTGGTGCGCGACCTCAAGCGCGCCATCGCGCAGGACCAGCTCGAGCTGTACTTCCAGCCGAAGATCGATGCGCGCAGCGGCAAGGTCACCGCGGCCGAGGCGCTGCTGCGCTGGAACCATCCCAAGCTCGGCATGGTGATGCCCGGCGAGTTCATCCAGCTGGCCGAGCGCACCGGGCTGATCGGCCCGCTGGGCGACTGGGTCATCGAGGCGGCCTGCCGCCAGGCCCGCTCCTGGCGCGACAAGGGCCTGCGCATGCGCGTGGCGATCAACCTGTCGGCCTACCAGATGCGCCAGGACGACATCGTCGACCGCATCACCGAGGCGCTCAAGCGCCACCGCATCCGCCCCTCGCTGCTGACCTGCGAGATCACCGAGACGGCGGCGATGGAGGACACCCGCGCCACGCAGGAGACCTTCCGCCGCCTCGGCGAACTCGGCACGCACCTGTCGATCGACGACTTCGGCACCGGCTATTCCAGCCTGGCCTACCTGCGCAAGCTGCCGG
>NZ_CALRZC010000310.1:0-7984 GCF_943372545.1 Variovorax sp. YR752
CGCTATTGATCGATCGACCTTGATCGATCAACCGATCAGGTTGGCCAGCGACAGCAGCGCCAGCAGCAGCATCCACAGCACCACCGAGCGCCACACCAGGCCGACGATGCTGCGCAGGTGAGCGGCGACCGGCGGCATGCCGGGCGTGCTGCCTTCGGCGCCGGCGGTTTCCGGCAAGGCGCCGGCCTCGAAGGTCTTGGAGCGGTCCGGCGTGATGCCCGGCGCGGCGCTGCCGCCGAGCTGCACACCCACCGCCCCGGCCGCGGCGGCGAGGATAATGCCCTCGTTCTCGTGCTTCCACAGGCCGGCGTCACGCCGCCAGCAGGTGATCGCCTCCTCGAAGTTGCCGACCACGGCGAAGCCGAACGCCGTCATGCGGGCCGGCACATGGTCGATCAGGCCGAACAGCCACTGCGAGCGCTGCATCAGCCGTTCGTTGATCGGCGCGCCCACGGTGCGGCTCTTGAAGGCCCAGTAGCGGCTGGCCAGTTCCGACATGCGGTACAGCACCGCGCCCGCCGGCCCGAGCCCGAAGGCCGACAGCAGCACGAACCAGAAGAAGACGCCGAACACATGGCGGTGCGCAGCCAGCAGCGAGTGTTCGATGACGTGGCGCAGCAGTTCGGTGCGCGGCAATTCGCTCGCATCGAGGTGCCGCCATTGCGCGAGCAGGCGCCGCGCCTCGTTCTCGTCGCCGCGGTCGAGCGCATCGCGGATGTCGGTGAAGTAGTGGCTGAACTGACGGAAGCCGAGCGTCAGGTAGAGCACCGCCACGTTCCAGGCCAGCGCCAGCAGCAGGCTGAAGTGGCCGATCGCGTGATAGACACCGGCCACCGCGAGCGCCGGCACCAGCACGGTGACGCACCACACGACCCAGGCGTGATGGTCTCGGCCGGCGTCGAAGTTGCGGCCCGCCCAGCGCATCCAGCCGGTCAGCGTGTCATGGACGACGTTGTCGCGCGGCAGCGGCTTGAGCTGTTCGATCAGCAGGGCGAACAGGACGGCAAAGAAACTCATGCCGGTCGATGATAGCGGCCGCGTCGCGGGGCGGGCCGAGTGCTGGGCCGCTCCCGAGCCGGCCCGCACCCCCTCGGGGGGTGGTTTGCCGTACCCGGCAAGCCGGGGGTGGTCATGCCGAGGCGAGGAAGGCGTAGAGATTGCGCAGCATGGCCGCGGTGGCGCCCCAGATGAAGTAGCGCTGCGCTTCGCCTGCGGCGCCCGGATCGTCCCAGGGCATCGACAGGAAGCGGCGCCGCTGGCCGGCGAACTCGAACTCGTGACGCTGGTGATGTGCCGGGTTCATCAGGAAGTCCAGCGGCACCTCGAAGGCCTCGGCCACCTCGAAGCTGTCCAGCGCCAGCGTGAAGCCGGGCTGCACCAGTGCGACCACCGGCGTGACCACGAAGCCGGTCACCGTGGTGTAGACCGGCAGCGCACCGATCACGTCGACATGCGTGGCGGTCAGCCCGACTTCCTCCTGCGCCTCGCGCAGGGCGGTGTGCACGGCATCGTCGTCGCTGTCCTCGGCGCGGCCGCCGGGGAAGCTGATCTGGCCGGCGTGGTCGCGCAGGTGCGCAGTGCGGCGTGTCAGCAGCACGGTGAGGCCCTGCTCGTGGACGACCAGCGGCACCAGCACCGCGGCATGGGCCGGTTCGCGTTCGGCGAACAGGCGACCGTCGCCGGTGATCTCGGGCTCCCAGGCAATGCCGGCGCCGAATCGCTCGCGCAGCGCATCCGCGCGCAGCCGCGGCGCCGGCACCGGCGGCAGGTGCGAGTCGGTGCCGATGACGGGCACCGACAGCGGGTCGAGGATGGGCGGGCGGGTCATGTGGGCGTCAATGACAAAGCCGCCCCGGGGGGCGGCTTGCCGACTATCGGGCCGGCTTTTGACGCGGCCGGCTACGCCGGGTCGCGTCGGAAGCTGGCCTCGCGCTGCGCGCGAGCTGCCGCTGCGCGGCAGGCTGACCGAAGGTCAGGCCAGCTTCTCCTTGATGCGGGCCGACTTGCCCGAGCGGTTGCGCAGGTAGTACAGCTTGGCGCGGCGCACGTCGCCACGACGCTTCACTTCGATCGAGGCGATCAGCGGGCTGTAGAGCTGGAAGGTCCGCTCGACGCCTTCGCCGCTGGAGATCTTGCGCACGATGAAGCTGCTGTTCAGGCCACGGTTGCGCTTGGCGATGACCACGCCTTCGTACGCCTGCACGCGCTTGCGCGTGCCTTCGACGACGTTGACGCTCACGATCACCGTGTCGCCGGGGGCGAACTCGGGAATGGTCTTGTTGAGACGGGTGATTTCTTCCCGCTCGAGGGTCTGGATCAGGTCCACGGGTTTCTCCAAGGATCGTGCGCGGGGGTGTTGGAAGAAGTTGGCGGCCCGAAGGCCGCTCGCCCGGCAGAGGATCGAAAAGCCTGCGATTATAGCCCGATGCCGGCGAGGAACTTCTCGTCGGCCCGGCTCAGCCGGCCAGCGGCCCGAGCCGCCGCGATCAGATCGGGGCGACGCCGCGCCGTCAGTTCGAGTGAACGCTCGCGGCGCCAGCGGGCGATGTCGGCATGGTGACCGGAAAGGAGCACCGGCGGCACCGCTCGTGACCCGTCGCCCAGCCCCAGCACTTCGGGCCGGCTGTAGTGCGGACAGTCGAGCAGCCCGTCGGAGAAGCTGTCCTGCTCGTGCGAGCGGGCATCGCCGAGCACGCCCTCCTGCAGCCGAGCCACGGCGTCGAGCAGCACCAGCGCCGGCAGTTCGCCGCCGGAGAGCACGAAGTCGCCCAGGCTCAGTTCGACGTCGACATGGGCGTCGAGCACCCGCTGGTCGATGCCCTCGTAGCGGCCGCACAGCAGGATCGCGCCGGTGCTGGCCGCGAACTCCTGGACCACGGCCTGGTCGAGGCGGCGGCCGGTGGGCGTGAAATGCACCACGGGCGCGGGCGCCGCACGGTCGGCCCGCACCGCTGCCAGCGCACGCTCCAGCGGCTCGGCGAGCATCACCATGCCCGGCCCGCCGCCGTAGGGGCGGTCGTCGACGCGGCGGTAGTTGTCGTCGGCGAAGTCGCGCAGCGGCCACAGATGCACCGCGACCTGGCCGGACTCGAAGGCGCGGCGAGTCACGCCGACCGACAGGTGCGGCGCGAACAACTCCGGGAAGATCGTCAGGACGTCGAAGCGCATGGCGCCCGGCTCAGTAGTCCAGGCCCCAGTCGACGCGGATGCGGCGCGCTTCGAGGCTGACCTCGTCGATGTAGGCCCCGACGAAGGGAATCAGCCGCTCGTCGGCATCGCCCCGGCCCCCTTCGGGCAACACCCGCAGCACACTGTGCGCGCCGGTGTCGATCAGGCCGACCACCGTGCCGAGCGACTGCTCCTCGCGGTTGATCACCGACAGGCCGATCAGGTCGACCCAGTAGAACTCGTCGCCGCCAGCGGTCGGGAAGCTGGAACGGCCGATGAAGATGCGTGCGCCGCGCAGAGCTTCGGCGGCGCTGCGATCGGCCACGTCGTGCAGGTGCGCGACGACACCGTCGCCGTGCTCACGCGACTCGATCACCTTCAGCAGCGCGGGACAGGACGGCATGCCGGGGCGCAGCGGCCGGGGCTCATCGGGAGGCTTCAGGAACCAGCGCTTCGACGAGAACAGCGCCTGCGGATCGGAGGCGAACGGCAGGACCTTGATCCAGCCCTTCACGCCCCAGGCACCGACGATTCGCCCGACCTCGACGGCATCGTCGGGCCAGGCAGGCTCGGCAGCGGAAGACGGTGTGGACGTCACGGCCGCTGCCGCGCTCGGTCAGGCACGCTGGCTCAGGCGGCGGCCTTCTTGGCCTCGCCGACCAGACGGGCGACGGTGGGCGACAGTTGCGCGCCCAGCTTGGCCCAGTGCTCGACGCGGTCGAAGGCCACACGCAACGGCTGCTCGGCACCCGAGGCCACCGGGTTGTAGAAACCCACACGCTCGATGAAGCGGCCATCGCGGCGGTTGCGCGAGTCGGCGACGACGATGTTGAAGAACGGGCGCCTCTTGGCGCCACCGCGGGCAAGTCGGATCACGACCATGACTGTTTCCTTGAATCCGGGGTGATCGACCTCGCCAGGGACACGGCTGGTGGGGACAGATCGGGGCTCGCCGCCGTAGATACGCCGATCACCCGACCGGCCAGCAACGAAACCCGGCATTATAGTCAGCTCAGCACTGACCCCGCCTGCCTGCGATGACGACCTCTCCCCTGCTGATCCGACCCAGCACCATCGCCGACCTCGGCGCCATCACGGAGATCTATGGCTGGAACGTGACCCACGGCACCGGCACCTTCGAACTGGAGACGCCGGACGAGGCCGAGATGGGGCGCCGCCGCGACGACGTTCTCTCCAAGGGCCTGCCCTGGCTGGTCGCGGAGCGGGGCAGCGAAGTGCTGGGCTATGCCTACGCCAACCACTTCCGCCCTCGCCGCGCCTACCGCTTCTGTCTGGAGGACTCGATCTACCTCGCCGACGCCGCCCGCGGCCAGGGTATCGGCCGGCTGCTGCTGGCCGAACTGGTATCGCGCTGCGAGGCCGCCGGCGCACGCCAGATGCTGGCGGTGATCGGCGATTCGGCCAACGCCGGTTCGATCGGTGTGCACCGCGCACTCGGCTTCGAACACAGCGGCGTGCTGCGTTCGGCCGGCTGGAAGTTCGGCCGCTGGCTGGACGTGGTGCTGATGCAGAAGGCGCTGGGCCTGGGAGACACCGCCGAACCGGTAGAAGGCACATGAGTTCGCCGGGCCACTACAAGTCGAAAACCCTGGCGACCTGGATCGCGGTGATCGGCGGCTCGCTCGGCCTGCACCGCTTCTATCTGCGCGGCTTCGCCGACCCCTGGGGCTGGCTGCACGCGCCGCCGACGCTGGTTGGCCTGTACGGCCTGCAACGCATGAACGAGCTCGGCCAGGACGACAAGCTCGCCTGGGCACTGATACCGCTGCTGGGGTTCATGCTGGCCGCGGCCATGCTCGCGGCCATCGTCTACGGCCTGACGCCCGACGAGAAATGGGATGCCCGCCACAATCCCGGCGCCGCCGTCCACCCGACCCGCTGGGGCCCGGTACTGGGTGTGATCGTCGCCCTGATGCTGGGTGCCGCTGCGTTGATGGCCACCGTGGCCTTCAGCGGCCAGCGCTACTTCGAGTGGCAGGTCGAGGAAGGCCGCAAGCTCAGCCAGTGAATGGTGCCCCCGGCCGCTTGGGGCGGCCCGGCGCTGGCCGGCTGCGGCCACGCGTCACTTGAACAGCGCCAGGCTGACCCAGTAGAAGACGCCGGCCACGAAGGCCGAGGCCGGGATGGTGAAGATCCAGGCCCAGACGATGTTGCCGGCGACCCCCCAGCGCACCGCCGAAGCTCGCCGCACCGAGCCGACGCCGACGATGGCGCCGGTGATGGTGTGCGTGGTCGACACCGGGATGCCCAGCGCGGTGGCCAGGAACAGCGTCATCGCGCCACCGGTCTCGGCACAGAACCCTCCGACCGGTCGCAACTTGGTGATCTTCTGCCCCATGGTCTTGACGATCCGCCAGCCGCCGAACATCGTGCCCAGGCCGATGGCGATGTAGCAGACCCAGATCACCCAGCTCGGTGGCATCGGATCGCTGGCCGCCGAGTAGCCGGTGGCGATCAGCAGCATCCAGATGATGCCGATCGTCTTCTGTGCATCGTTGCCGCCGTGGCCGAGGCTGTACAGGCCCGCCGAGACCAGTTGCAGCCGCCGGAACCAGTTGTCCACGCGCAAGGGTGGCACGCGCCTGAAGATGTGCGCGACCGCGACCATCAGCAAGGAGCCGAGCACGAAGCCGAGCAGCGGCGACACGAAGATGAAGGCCAGCGTCTTCAGCACGCCGCCGGCGATCAGCGAACTGGCGCCCGACTTGGCGATCACCGCACCGACGATGCCGCCGATCAGCGCATGCGACGAACTCGACGGGATGCCGTACCACCAGGTCACGATGTTCCAGAAGATCGCGCCGATCAGCGCCCCGAACACCACGTGGTGATCGACCACGCCGGGCACGACGATGCCCTTGCCCACCGTGGCAGCCACCTTGAGCTGGAAGATGAAGATCGCCACCACGTTGAAGAAGGCGGCGAACAGCACCGCCTGCTGCGGCTTGAGCACGCCGGTGGAGACGACGGTGGCGATCGAGTTCGCAGCGTCGTGGAAGCCGTTCATGAAGTCGAACCCCACGGCCAGCACGACCAGCAGCGCGACGACCCAGAACGCGACCTGGATGTGTTCCATGTCCGGTGCCGAGACCGCGAGGCTCAGGAGTTCTCGAGGACGATGCCCTCGATCAGATTGGCCACGTCCTCGCAGCGGTCGGAGATCGACTCGAGCTGTTCGTAGATCGTCTTCAGCTTGATCAGCTCGCGCACGTCGGTCTCCTCGCGGAACAGCTTGGACATCGCGGAGCGCATCACGCGGTCGGCGTCGGATTCGAGCTTGTCGATTTCCTCGCAGGTCTTGATCGCCGCCTCGGCGGTGGCCGGCTGGCTGATCTTGGGCAGCAGCGACACCGCGTGCTGCACACGCTCGCAGCACTTGGCCGACAGGTCGCCCAGGCGCAGCACCTCTTCGGTCATCGCGCGCACGTCGTACAGCGACATGGTCTCGGTCGCGTCCTGCAGCAGGTCGAGGATGTCGTCCATCGCATTGATCAGGCCGTGGATCTGCTCGCGGTCGATCGGCGTGATGAAGGTCTTGTGCAGCAGGCGGTTGACTTCGGCGGTGACGCGGTCGGCGCTGCGCTCGGCGTTGCCGACCTCGTTGCCGTATTTCTCCCGCAGTTCAATGTCGGCGTAGTTCTGGATCAGCAGCATGAAGGCACGCGCCCCCTCGACGATGTGGCCGCCGTGCTGGTTGAACAGCTCGAAGAAATTGCCCTCACGCGGCAGCAGCTTGCCGAACAGCATCCCTCACCCCTTCGCGGTTGTCACGCACTTGTCACACGCTTGTCACGGGCGCGAGTGTAGCCGCCCGGTCAGCCGCGGAAGATGAAGTAGACGGCGCCCACCAGGCACAGGCCGGCCCAGAGGAAGTCGAGCTTGAAGGGCTGGTTCATGAAGAAGAGCGCGAAGGGCACGAACACGGCCAGCGTGATGACTTCCTGCATGATCTTCAGCTGCGCCAGCGAGATGCCGCCGGCAAAGCCGATGCGGTTGGCCGGAACCTGCAGCAGGTACTCGAACAGCGCGATGCCCCAGCTGATCAGCGCCGCCGTGTACCAGGGCTTGTCGGCCAGGCTCTTCAGGTGGCCGTACCAGGCGAAGGTCATGAAGACGTTGGAGGCCACCAGCAGCCCGATGGTCTGCAGCGAGATCGGCAGGCTGTTCATGTCGGGAGTCTCTCGATGGATTGATCGGCCACGACGGCAAGCAACTCGGAGGCACGCCCGCGCCCGGGGATGATCAGGTCTGGCGCCAGTTCGGCCAACGGCTGCAGCACGAAGGCACGCTCATGGGCGCGCGGGTGCGGCAGCGTGAGTTCAGCGCTGTCGATCAGCGTCTGGCCGTGCAGCAGCAGGTCGAGGTCGAGCGTGCGCGGGGCGTTGCGATAGGGTCGCTCGCGGCCATGCGCCAGCTCGATGGCCTGCAAGCGATGCAGCAGGGCCAGTGGTTCGAGCGCGGTGCGCAACTCGGCCACGGCGTTGAGGTAGTCCGGCCCGGAGGAGTCGATCGGCGCGCTGCGGTAGGTCGAGGAGCGGCGCAGCAATTCGGTGTCCGGCAGCGCTGCCAGCGCCTCGAAGGCGGCCTGCAGCGCCCCGCGCGCATCGCCCAGATTGGCGCCGAGGCCGATGTAGGCCAGGCTCACGACGCGACGGACTCAGCCCGCCGTCGGTGCGGCCGGGCCGGCGTCGCCGCCACTGTCACCACCACCCGATCCGGCACCGGCCGGCTTGCGCCGGCGCCGGCGCTTCCTCTTCGCGGGGTCGGTCGCCTCGGCGGCGGCGCCGCCGGCGGC
>NZ_CALRZC010000311.1:0-7908 GCF_943372545.1 Variovorax sp. YR752
GTCCGCACTGATCGAGGCCTGCGCCTCGCGTGCGGAGACCAGGCCCTGCAGGTTGCCCAGAATGGCGCTGGCCTGCGTGCGGGTCTCCTCGTACTGCTTGAGCAGCGCGACCAGGCGCTCCTTGGTCTGCGGATCCTTGGTGCCGGGCAGGCGCAATTCCTGATTGCCATCGGCCAGGCCTTGGGCGATCTCGCGGAACGAGTTCAGGTCCTTGCCGAGCAGGAACACCGCCTCGGGCGACACGCCTTCCATGGTCAGGAACTCGTTGGCCGACTTGCCGATGCGCTGCGTCAGCATCACCAGCTGACCGACCGCCGACAGTTCGGCCGGGGAGGCTTCCTGCTGCAGCTTCAGCGAAGACACCGTCTCGGCGATCTCCAGCAGGTCGGAGGACTGGCGGTTGATGGTGCGCAGCGCCTGGCCCACCTGGGTCAGGATCTTCTGCTGCGCGATCACCGTGTTGGCGTTCTTCTCGGCGCGATCGACCAGCGGCATCAGCGGGTCGAGCAGTTCCTGCACGTTCGCCGGCGCCGCGTTCAGCGCGCCTTCGCCGGTCTTCAGTTCGCGCACCGTGCGGGCCAGCACGTCGGTGCTCTCACGCACTTCCGGGAACGCCTGCGGGCTGCCGATCAGCGCCTGCGAGACCGACTTCGCCAGCCGCTGCGACTGCATCAGCGCCTGACCAGTGGCACCCACCTGGGCCGAGCCCTGCGTCGCGGCATTCAGCGACAGGATCGTCGTGGCCACCACGCCGATGATGCCCAGCAGCACCAGGCCGCCCAGGATGCGCTGCTGCTCGCCCAGCGGGCGCGCGCCGATCACCGGCAGCCCGCCGGAACCCGCGGAGAGCGTCTCGGGGCCGGCATTGCGGGCCTCGCTGAACTCGGCCATCTCCGACGGCGCCGCCTCGGTGATGATCGACGAATCCATCTGCGCCGTCTGCTGCAGGCTGCCCACGTCCAGCGCCACGGTACCGCCCGCGCCAGGCAGCGGCAGGTCGGCATCGCGGCCTCCGGGCTCGTCGAAGCGGTCCTGCTCGAGCGTGTCCATGTCGGCGCTGTCCTTGCGCCCCAATCCCTTGATCTTGTTCAGGAAGCTCATGTGTTCCTCTTCGGTCTTGTTCAGCCTGTTCAGCCGACGATCCGCAGGAAGGCCTCGTCGCCGGCGAGCGCGGCGAGACTCAGTTCCTGCCACGGGCGCCCTGCGCCGTCGCGGTAGCGCGCTCCGACGAAGGCCGGCCGTGGCACGCCGTCGTCGGGTTCGCGTTGCAGTTGCTCTTCACCACGCAGCCCGGCGAGGCGGTCGACCAGCAGCACGCAGTTCAGTTCGAGCGTCTGGTTGAAGCCCACCAGCTGGGCCTGCTGCGGCATCGCGTCGGTCGTCTTCACGCCCAGAAAGCCACCCAGGTCGACCACGCCGTGCAGGTGGCCGCGCAGGTTGGCCACGCCCATGAACCATCGGTGCGTGTGCGGCACCGGCACCAGCGGAGCCATCGCGAAGATCTCGCCGGCCTCGCGCAGCGGGAACAGGATGCCGCGCCCGCTGACCTCGACCGCCAGCCACGAACTGCCGCGCTGCTGTGTCCGCGCCGCCTGCAGCCGCTCGGCCAGCCGGCTCTGGAGTTCGCGCAGTGCTTCCTTCTTGGCCATGCGGATGCGTGATTAATCGAACGCGCGGATCTTGGCGACCAGCTCGTCCGGGTCGACCGGCTTGACGATGTAGTCACGCGCGCCCTGCCGCATGCCCCAGACCTTGTCGGTTTCCTGGTTCTTGCTGGTGCACATGATCACCGGCACGTCGGTGAAGCGGGGGTCGCGGGTGATCGCGCGGGTCAGCTGGAAGCCGTTCTGCCCCGGCATGACCACGTCCATCAGGATCAGGTCGGGCTTCTCCTCGCCGAGGCGGCGCATGGCCTCCTCGCCGTTCTCGGCGGTACGCACGGCAAAGCCGCGCTTGCCGAGCAACTCGGAGAGATGGTGCAGTTCGGTCTTGGAATCGTCGACCAGCAGGATCTTCTGGATCGGCATGGTGGGTCCTCAGTAAGCGCCGGCTTCTCGGCCGACGCCGTCGCTATCGGCAGACTTGCGCCCGCGGGGTTCGGTACAAGGGGAGATCATGCGGCACGGCGGTGCTGTGCCACCGCCTGCAGGAGCTGATCTTTCGTGAACGGTTTGGTGAGATAGTCTTCCGAACCGACCATCCGGCCGCGCGCCTTGTCGAACAGGCCGTCCTTGGACGACAGCATGATCACCGGCACCTTGGCAAAGCGCAGATTGCGCTTGATGATCGCGCAGGTCTGGTAACCATCCAGCCGGGGCATCAGGATGTCGCAGAAGATCAGGTCGGGGTCGTGGTCGTTGACCTTCGACAGCGCGTCGAACCCGTCCTCGGCGAGCAGCACCTCGTGGCCGCCCTGCTTGAGGAAGATCTCGGCGCTGCGCCGGATGGTGTTGCTGTCGTCGATGACCAGCACCTTGATGCCGGCGGCACCGCCTGGGATCTCATTGCTCACCGAGCATTCTCCTCATCGACTGGACGGACGGCTCCGCGGGCAGGCATGCCGGCGGAGTCAGATCTGGACCATCTCGAAGTCTTCCTTGCGCGCACCACATTCCGGGCAGGTCCAGTTCATCGGAACCTGCTCCCAGGGGGTGCCGGGCGCGATGCCGTGCTCGGGATCCCCGGCCGCCTCGTCATAGATCCATCCGCAGATGAGGCACATCCAGGTTCGGGGTTCGCTCACGGCGCGTCTTTGCCTTCACTACAATGCAACGGAACCGGATTGTAGCCACGCGGTTTCGCAAAAAATCAAGGCCGTGTAGGCACATACGCAACTTTCTTCACGTTCGGCTGTAAGTGCAGGGAACGCTCTCACCCCCCCCGTTCCCGACCGCTGCGGCCCGCTGCCATGAACCCTCAGACCACCCCCGACGCCGCCGGCGGCGAAACGCTGCAAGAGCAGCCGGCGCCCGCTTGCGTGATGAGCTTCAACGCCAGCGACCCGAGCGGCGCCGGCGGCCTGGCCGGCGATGTCGCGACCATCGCCGCGATGGGTGCCCACGCCCTGCCGGTGGTGACCAGCATCGTGATGCGCGACACCGCCGAGGTGTTCGACCAGCACGTGATCGACGCCGACGTGGTGGCCGAGCAGGCGCGCAGCATCCTGGAGGACGTGACCATCGCCGCCTGGAAGGTCGGTTTCCTCGGCTCGGCCGAAGGCGTCAGCGCGGTGGCGGAGATCCTCTCCGACTACCCCGACGTGCCGCTGGTGGCCTACCTGCCCAACCTGAGCTGGGTGGAAGAAGACGCCCAGCAGGCCTACCACGACGCCTTCCGCGAACTGGTGCTGCCGCAGACCGAGGTGCTGGTCGGCAGCCACCAGACGCTGACCGACTTCCTGCTGCCCGACTGGGACAACCAGCGTCCGGCCTCGCCGCGCGAACTGGCGGTCGCTGCCGCCGAGCATGGCGCGAGCTTCGTGCTGGTGACCAGCGTGGTGCTGCCCAACACCAAGGGCCCGGACCAGTACCTCGACAACGTGCTGGCCTCGGCGCAGGGCGCGATCACCGGCGAGAAGTTCGAGCGCTTCGACGTTGCCTTCGTCGGCGCCGGCGACACGCTGGCCGCCGCGCTGGCCGCCCTGCTCGCCTCGGGCGCCGAACTGCACGCCGCGGTCGGTGAGGCGCTGACCTTCCTCGACCAGGCGCTCGACGCCGGCTTCCGCCCCGGCATGGGCAACGTGGTGCCCGACCGCTTCTTCTGGGCGCTGCCGCCCGAGGAAGAGGGCGAAGGCGGCGAACCGCCCGCCGATGACGCCACCGACACCGACACCACGCCGAAGGGCCCCCGCCATGTCCATTGAGAAGAAGAGCAACGCCGCGCTGTTCGAGCGTGCCCAGAAAGTCATCCCCGGCGGTGTCAACTCGCCGGTGCGCGCCTTCCGCGCCGTCGGCGGCACGCCCCGCTTCATCGCCAGCGCGCATGGCGCGTACATGGTCGACGCCGAAGGCCGGCGCTACATCGACTACATCGGCTCCTGGGGCCCGATGATCCTCGGCCATGGCCACCCGGCCGTGCTCGAGGCGGTGCAGAAGGCGGCGACCGAAGGCTTCTCGTTCGGCGCCCCGACCGAGCGCGAGATCGAGCTCGCCGAGGAGATCCTCAGCCTGGTGCCGAGCATGGACCAGGTGCGCCTGGTCAGCTCGGGCACCGAGGCGGCGATGAGCGCGCTGCGCCTGGCGCGCGGCGCCACCGGCCGCAGCAAGATCGTCAAGTTCGAGGGCTGCTACCACGGGCACGCCGACGCGCTGCTGGTCAAGGCCGGCTCGGGACTGGCCACCTTCGGCCACCCGACCAGCGCCGGCGTGCCCGCCGAAGTCGTCCAGCACACGCTGGTGCTCGAGTACAACAACCTGGCGCAGATCGAGGAGGCCTTCTCCCTTCACGGCAAGGACATCGCCTGCGTGATGATCGAGCCGATCGCCGGCAACATGAACTTCGTGCGCGCCAGCGTGCCCTTCATGACGACGCTGCGCGAGCTGTGCACGAAGCATGGGGCACTGCTGGTGTTCGACGAGGTGATGACCGGCTTCCGCGTCGCGCTGGGCAGCGCGCAGAGCCTGTACGCGAAGCTCATCCCAGGCTTCGTTCCCGATGTCAGCGTGTTCGGCAAGGTGATCGGCGGCGGCATGCCGCTGGCGGCCTTCGGCGGGCGCCGCGCAGTGATGGAGCAGCTCGCGCCGCTCGGCCCGGTCTACCAGGCCGGCACGCTCTCCGGCAACCCGGTGGCCACGGCCTGCGGCCTGGCGACGCTGCGCGAGATCCGCCAACCCGGCTTCTACGACGCGCTGGGCGCGAAGACGAAGTCGCTGGTCGACGGACTGCTCGGCGCGGCCCGCGAAGCCGGCGTGCCCATGGTCGGCGACTGCGAAGGCGGCATGTTCGGCTTCTTCTTCTCGAACGAACTGCCGCAGAACTATCCGGCCGTGATCGCCACCGACAAGGAGCGCTTCAACGCCTTCTTCCACGCCATGCTGGACTCGGGCGTGTACTTCGCCCCGGCGCTGTACGAGGCCGGCTTCGTCAGCGCGGCGCACAGCGCCGAGGACATCGCCGCCACCGTGGCGGCGGCCGCGAAGGCGCTGAAGCGCTGAGCGCGTCGATCAGGCCGGCCGGATCACGCGGGCGAAGAGCGCAGGCCGTAGGTCTGCGCGCCCACCATCAGGTACTCGACACGCAGGATCGCCTCGCCCTTCTCGCCGGCGAAGGTGAAGCCGAGCAGCGAGACGGCATCACCGTCGCGGATCTCGGCCACCTTCCAGGCCTGCATGCGCGTCAGCGGCGCCAGCTCGATGTGCCAGACCTTGTCCTTGCGCGTGGGCAGCTGCGCCCGCGAGAACAGCGCGGCGCCGTCGACGCTGGCCGACTGCGCCGGCACCGGGCGCTTCGCCAGATCGGCCGGCAGCTTCAGATCGGCATCGAGCTCGAGGTCGAACTCGGCATGCGGGTTGCGCCAGGCGACCTTGCGCGCCTTGCCCGAGAGGTAGATCGGCCGGCCCTGGTCGAAGCTGCTCCAGCCGTGGTGGGCAAACGCCGGTGCCAGCGGCAGGGCAGCCGCGGCGATCAGAAGGGTTCTGCGCTGCATGGTGGGCTCCATTCAGTAGTAGGCGATCCAGCGACCGCAGATGATGACGGCCAGCCAAAGCCCCAGCGACACCAAGGTCTGCATGCGTGCGAAACGGTCCAGCGACTGCAGCCCGCCGCGCGCATGGAAGGACGCAGCATTCAGCCCGGCCAGCATCAGCAGCGCCATCTTCACGACGAACACCCGGTTGGCGAGCAGTTCGCCCGGCTGGCTGATGAACATCGTCAGTCCGGTGGTCGCCGCGAGGCCGAAGCCGGCCAGGCTCAGCGGCAGCGCGAGGCGCGCCAGCGGCTCGACCGGCAGGCTCGCCCCGAGGCCCCAGACCCGCAGCTCCAGCAGCACGAGGCTACCGAGCAGCAATCCGATGCCGACCACGTGCAGCGCCTCGAGCAGCGGATACAGCCACGGATGGCTGGCAATCCATGCGAAGGCGACGATCGGCTGGGGCTCGGGCATGGCCCCGCACCTTAGCAGTTCCGCGCCCACCATCGCTCCATAGAATCGGCTCATGCACATCCACATCCTGGGCATCTGCGGCACGTTCATGGGTGGCCTCGCGGCACTCGCGCGCGAAGCGGGCCACCGCGTCACCGGCTGCGACGCCAACGTCTACCCGCCGATGAGCGACCAGCTGCGCTCCCTGGGCATCGAGCTGATCGAGGGCTTCGGTGCCGACCAGCTCGCGCTCAAGCCCGACCTGTTCGTGATCGGCAACGTGGTCTCGCGCGGCAACGCGCTGATGGAGGCCATCCTCGACGCCGGCGCGGCTTACACCAGCGGCCCGCAGTGGCTGGCCGACCACGTGCTGCAGGGCCGCCACGTGCTGGCGGTGGCCGGCACGCACGGCAAGACGACGACGACCTCGATGCTGGCCTGGATCCTCGACCGTGCCGGCCTCGAGCCCGGCTTCCTGGTCGGCGGCGTGCCGCTCAACTTCGGCGTGTCAGCGCGGCTCGGCTCGGGCAAGACCTTCGTCATCGAGGCCGACGAGTACGACACCGCCTTTTTCGACAAGCGCAGCAAGTTCGTTCACTACCGGCCGCGCACCGCGATCCTCAACAACCTCGAGCTCGACCACGCCGACATCTTCGAGAACCTGGCGGCGATCGAGCGCCAGTTCCACCACCTCGTGCGCACCGTGCCGGGCCAGGGCCGGCTGGTCGTCAACGCGCGTGAAGAGGCGCTGCAGCGTGTGCTCGGCATGGGCTGCTGGAGCGAGGTGCTGCGCTTCGGCGCGCGCAAGGAGGAGCCGGGCGCGCTGCGCGCGCGCGGCGAGCCGCACGCCTTCGACGTGCTGCGCGGCAGCCTGAAGATCGCGCGGGTCGAGTGGTCGCTGCTGGGCGAGCACAACCAGCTCAATGCGCTGGCGGCGATCGCCGCGGCCGAGCATGTCGGCGTGGCACCCGAGGTGGCGGCGCGGGCGCTGGCCAGTTTCGAGAACGTGCGCCGGCGGCTGGAACTGCGCGGCGAGGTCGGCGACATCAAGGTCTACGACGACTTCGCCCACCACCCGACGGCGATGCGCACCACCGTCAACGGGCTGCGCCGCAAGGTCGGCACGGCGCGCATCCTGGCCGTGTTCGAGCCACGCTCGAACACCATGAAGCTGGGCACGATGAAGGCGCAGCTGCCGTGGTCACTGGAGGAGGCGGACCTCGCCTTCTGCCACAGCGGCGGCCTGGGCTGGAACGCCGAGGAGGCACTGGCGCCGATGGGCAAGCTGGCGGTGGTGTGCGACAACGTCGACAAGCTGGTCGAGCGCGTGATCGCCGCGGCGCGGCCCGGCGACCACATCCTGTGCATGAGCAACGGCGGCTTCGGCGGCATCCACGCCAAGCTGCTGGCGGCGCTGGCGGCACGCGCCTGAGGCTCGCCTCGTCTACGGGGCCACCGTGCCCGTCGAGATGCCGGTGTCCCAGGCGGTGCGCAAGAGCGGGTGATCGATCGGCACGTTGCGGCTGCGGCCGGCCACCTCGGCCAGCGGCACACTGGTGATGCGGTCGCCCTGCAGCACGACCACGCGATTGAAGTCCTTCGCCGCCACCAGCCGCGCCGCGGCGTGGCCGTACTGCGTGGCCAGCACGCGGTCGAAGGGTGTCGGCGCCCCGCCGCGCTGCACGTGGCCGAGGATGGTCGTGCGCACCTCGCAGCCGACCAGCGGCTCGAGCTGCGCGCGCAGCACGTTGCCCACGCCGCCCAGGCGCAGCGGCTCGGGCGAGTCCGCGATGCGCTCCTTCACCGTCAGGCCGCCACCTTCCGGCTTC
>NZ_CALRZC010000312.1:0-7694 GCF_943372545.1 Variovorax sp. YR752
GCAGGAGGCGGCCAAGAGCTTCATCAAGGACCTGCCGCGCCACGTGAAGGTGGGCATCGTCGCCTTCGCGGGCAGTGCGCAGGTGGCGCAACTGCCCACCACCAACCACGACGACCTCGTGACGGCCATCGACAGCTTCCAGCTGCAGCGCGCCACGGCCACCGGCAACGCCATCGTGGTGTCGCTGGCCACGCTGTTCCCCGACGCGGGCATCGACATCTCGCAGTTCAGTGCGCCGAGCCGCCAGCGCGGCATCGCGATCGACCAGAACGAGAAGCAGCTCAAGGAGTTCACGCCCGTGGCGCCCGGCTCGTTCACATCGGCCGCCGTCATCATGCTGACCGACGGCCAGCGCACCACCGGCGTCGATCCGCTCGATGCCGCCAAGGCCGCGGCCGACCGGGGCGTGCGCATCTACACGGTGGGCGTGGGCACGGTCGACGGCGAAACCATCGGCTTCGAAGGCTGGTCGATGCGCGTGCGGCTCGACGAAGACACGCTCAAGGCCATCGCCAACAAGACCAGCGCCGAATACTTCTACGCCGGCACCGCGAGCGACCTGAAGAAGGTCTACGAAACGCTGAGTTCCAAGCTCACCGTCGAGAAGAAGGAGACCGAGGTGTCGGCGCTGTTCGCGCTGGCCGCCGCGGTGCTCACGCTGCTGTCGGCGGGGCTGTCGCTGCTCTGGTTCAACCGGATTCTCTAGCGCGCGGAGCGCGAGGTTTTGGCGCGGCCTCAAGGCCGGCCAGCACCTCGCGCAGGATTTCTTCCGACAGGGCCTCGTCGTCCACCGCGCGGGCCATCACCACGCCGCCGTACATCGATGCCAGCGTGCGGATCGCATCGCCCCGTGCGTTCTTTTTCGAACGCCACGGAAAGCGGCGCGTGAAGCGGTCGATGACCAACCGCAGGTACGCCGTCAACGACGCATTCACGCCTTCGCCGTTGCCCGCCTGGCCGGCGAACGCCGCCATCAGGCAGCCCTCGGCACGCGCGTCGCGGTGCTCGTGGCTCAGGTAGCGCTGCACGTAGGCGCGCATGCCCTCGGGCGTTTCGCCGGCCGTGTCGAGGTCGGCGAGCGCGGACCCCGCGGAGTGCGTGATGCACTCGGCCATCAGCGCCTCTTTCGAGTCGAAGTGGTTGTAGAAGGGCCCGTGCGTGAGGCCCGTGGCTTTCATGATCTCGCTCACGCTCACGCCGAAGCCGCGCTCCTTGAACAGGCGCGACGCTTCCTCGAGGATCTTCTGGTGCTTTTCGGCGGTTTCTGCTGCGGGGTATCGCATCTGACCTCTTTCTGTTCCGGGGTAATCCGATCCCCCGTTTGACGCTATTCATGATAGTCGTCATGCTTCAACACCTCAAACATGATGGTCATCATGCTTGAAGCGACAACGGCTTTTCCGGCCTACCCCTTATCTTTTTTGAACGGATTCGAAATGAGCGATCAAGCAACTCCCGGCACCGCCGTCGTCACCGGCGCTTCGGCCGGCCTCGGCAAGATCTATGCGGACCGCCTGGCCCGCCGCGGCCACGACCTGCTGCTGGTGGCACGCCGCGCCGAGCGGCTGGAAGAAGTCGCCGCCGACCTGCGCGCCAGCTATGGCGTGAAGGTGCAGACGCTGGCCGCCGATCTGGCGGCCCCCGACGACCTCGAACGCGTGGCCCAGGCCGTGGCTGCCGACCCGTCGATCACGCTGCTGGTCAACAACGCCGGCCTTTCCACGCTCGCGCCCGTTGCGCAGACCACGGCCGCGCAGCTGCAGAGCATGCTGGACGTGAACATCAACGCGCTCGCACACCTGAGCCGCGCCGCACTCACCGCTTTCAAGTCGCGCGACCGCGGCACGCTGGTGAACATCGGCTCGGTGCTGGGCTTCCACACGCTGCCGATCAGCAGCATCTACAGCGGCACCAAGGCCTTCGTGGTCGCCTTCACGCGTGGGCTGCAGGACGAAGTGGCGGGCACGGGCGTGAAGGTGCAGCTGGTGTTGCCGGCGGCCACGGCCACCGACATCTGGGAGCTGTCGGGCGTGCCGGTGTCGGCGCTGGCCGAAGGCACGGTCATGGCCGCCGAAGATTGCGTGGATGCCGCGCTGGCCGGGCTCGATCTGGGAGAGGCGATCACCCTGCCCTCGGTGAACGAGGCGAAGCTGCTCTCGGCGTTCACCGACGCGGGCGCCGCGCTGTTCGGCGCGTCGCAGACCGGCCAGCCGGCAACGCGCTACCTGGCAACGGCCTGATCGGCCGCGGCGGCGGGAGTTGTTGCCGCGGTGTCCGGCAGCTTCACCGCCCCCACGCCGCCCAGGAACAGGTCGGCCACGATCGGCGCGATGGCCGCATGGTCGAGCCGGCCACCGGGCTTCATCCAGGTGAACATCCAGTTGATCATGCCGAACAGCAGCATGGTCAGCGGCTTGGCGAGTTCGTCGCTCGGCGCGCCGGGGCGCAGCGCCGACACGGCGCGCGCAAAGCCCGCGACCACGGCGCGCTCCTGGTCGAGCACGCGCTCGCGGTCTTCGGCTTCGAGAAAGCGCACGTCGTCGGTGAGCACGCGGTGCGCGTCCTGCGCGCCAGCGTACTCCTCGACGATGCGGTAGATGAAGCGGCGCAGCCGCTCCTCGTCGGTGTGCGGATTGGCCTCTTCCTCGGCCACCAGCGCCGCCAGCTTCGAGACATGCGTCTCGGCGATGCTGATGAGCAGGCTGCTCTTGTCCTTGTAGTAGTGGTAGAGCGTGGCCTTCGAGAGATTGCAGGCCTCGGCGACCTGGTTCATCGAGGTCGCGGGGTAGCCACGGCGGGCGAACAGCTGGGCGGCCTGCGCAAGGATCAGTTCGCGCTGGTCGTCGTAGGTGGCGGATCTTCCACGCGGCATCGGGTCTTCTTCCTGGGTTATCTGTCGGTTGCTGACATGCAGCAGGCTCGATCTTGCATGAAGCCGCAGGGCTAGCCGCGGCGGGTGGCGATCAGGGATTTCACGTCGGTGGCGGGCAGGCGCGGCCGGTCTTTTTCCACCTCGGCGAGCGGCGCCACCTCGTGCAGGCTCGCCAGGCTGCGCACCGTCAGCGCCTGGTAGGTCTGCGTGCCTTCGAGCTTCCAGGCGATCTCTTCGCCGCTGAGCTCGCGCCGCACCTTGGCCGGAATGCCCGCCGCGAGCGAGCGCGCGGGCACCTTCATGCCGGCGGGCACGAAGGCGCAGGCCGCGACGATGGCTTGCTCGCCCACCTCGGCCTCGTCCATCACCACCGCGTTCATGCCGACCAGCGCGTCGCGCCGCACGATGCAGCTGTGCAGGATCGCGCCGTGGCCGATGTGGCCGTTGACCTCCACCACCGTGTCGTTGTCGGGAAAGCCGTGGATGCAGCAGTGGTCCTGCACGTTCGAGCCCTCCTGCAAGACGATGCGGCCGAAGTCGCCGCGCAGGCTGGCGCAGGGGCCCACATAACAGTGCGGCCCGACGATCACGTCGCCGATCAGCACGGCCGTGGGATGCACGTAGGCGCTCGGGTCGACCACCGGGATCACGCCGTCGATGGAATAGCTGGGCATTCGGTCTCCTTGTTTTTTGCGAGTCTCAGGGTTTGCCCTGAAGGCACCCCGCTTGTGCCGGAATCGAGGTCGATCTTAAAATCAACCGAACGGTCGGTCAATAGTGTTTGCCTGCCGATCCGGCCCCACAAAGGATGAAAGAGACACGCATGACTGAGCCTTTGGTACTCATCAGCGACAGCGACAGCGGCACCGTCCGTACGCTGAGCCTGAACCGCCCCGCGGCGCTCAACAGCTTCACGACCGGGTTGCACGCCGAACTGCTGGCCGCGCTCGAAGCCGCTGCTGCCGACCGCAGCGTGCGCTGCGTGGTGCTCACCGGCACCGGCCGCGCCTTCTGCGCGGGGCAGGACCTGGCCGACCCGTCGGTCGCACCCGACCCCACGCCGGGCGCCGCGCCCAAGGACCTGGGCCACGTCATCTCCACCTATTACGGCCCGCTGGTCGCGCGCCTGCGCTCGATGCCGGTGCCGGTGGTGGCCGCCGTCAATGGCGTGGCGGCCGGCGCGGGCGCCAACCTCGCGCTGTGCTGCGACCTCGTCGTGGCCGGCCGCTCGGCCAGCTTCATCCAGGCCTTCACCAGGATCGGCCTCGTGCCCGACACCGGCGGCACCTGGCTGCTGCCGCGGCTCGTGGGCCCGGCGCGCGCGCTGGGCATCGCGATGCTGGGCGACAAGCTCCCGGCCGAAGAAGCCGCGCGCATCGGCCTGATCTGGCAGTGCGTGGACGACGCAGCCCTGGCCGACACCGCCGCTGCGCTGGCGTCGCGCCTGGCCGGCATGCCCACGCGCGCGCTGGTCGCCACCCGCGAGGCCATGGCCGCTGCGCAGAACCTCGACCTCGGCGCGGCACTTGCCGAAGAAGCGCGCATCCAACGCGAGATGGGCCATGCCGACGACTACCGCGAAGGTGTCGAGGCTTTCCGCGCCAAGCGCGCCCCGGTGTTCAAGGACCGCTGAGATGACCGACGCTTCCTCCCGCACCCCGCAACAGACCGCCGAGTACGTGCGCGACGGCATGTTCGCGAACGACAACGCCAGCAAGGGCCTGGGCATGCGCATCGTCGAGGTCGGCCCCGGCCAGGCCACGCTCGAGATGCGCGTGCGCCCCGACATGCTCAACGGCCACGCCATCTGCCACGGCGGCTTCATGGCCACGCTGGCCGATTCCACTTTCGCCTTCGCCTGCAACTCGTACAACGAGCTGACCGTGGCCTCGGGCTTCGCCATCGACTTCCTCGCGCCGGCGCGCGAGGACGACGTGCTCACCGCGCGCTGCTTCGAAGTGTCGAAGGCGGGCCGCACCGGCGTGTACGACACCGAAATCACCAACCAGCGCGGCGAGCGCATCGCGATGTTCCGCGGCCGTTCGTACACCGCCAAGGGCCGGCCCGCCGTACCCGCCGCCTGAGGAGACACACACCATGACCGTCAAACGCCCCGCCCCCGGCGACCTCGACCCGATCGAAACCGCCAGCCGCGACGAGATCGCCGCGCTGCAGCTCACGCGCCTGCGCGCCACGCTGCGCAATGCGTACGACAACGTGCCGCACTACCGCCAGGCCTTCGATGCGAAGGGCGTGCGCCCCGACGACCTGAAGTCGCTGGCCGACCTGTCGAAGTTCCCGTTCACGGTGAAGACCGACCTGCGCGACAACTACCCCTTCGGCATGTTCGCCGTGCCGCGCACGCAGGTGGCGCGCATCCACGCGTCGTCGGGCACCACCGGCAAGCCGACCGTGGTGGGCTACACGAAGAACGACATCGACACCTGGGCCGACCTCGTCGCGCGCTCGATCCGTGCAGCGGGCGGACGGCCGGGCGACATGATCCACGTCGCCTATGGCTACGGCCTCTTCACGGGCGGCCTCGGTGCGCACTACGGCGCCGAGCGCGCGGGCTGCACCGTCATCCCGATGTCGGGCGGCCAGACCGAGAAGCAGGTGCAGCTGATTCAGGACTTCAAGCCCGACATCATCATGGTCACGCCCAGCTACATGCAGGTGATCATCGAGCAGTTCGAGCGCCAGGGCCTCGACGCCAAAGACAGCTCGCTCAAGATCGGCATCTTCGGCGCCGAGCCGTGGACCGAGGCCATGCGCCGCGACATCGAGACGCGCGCCGGCATCGACGCCGTCGACATCTACGGCCTCTCCGAAGTGATGGGCCCGGGCGTGGCGAGCGAATGCGTCGAGAGCAAGGACGGCCCCGTCATCTGGGAAGACCACTTCTACCCCGAGATCATCGACCCCGAAACGGGCGCGCTGAAGGCCGACGGCGAAGAAGGCGAACTCGTCTTCACCTCGCTGAGCAAGGAGGCCATGCCCATCGTGCGCTACCGCACGCGCGACCTCACGCGCCTCTTGCCGCCCACCTCGCGCGCGTTCCGCCGCATGGGCAAGATCGTCGGGCGCAGCGACGACATGATGATCATCCGCGGCGTGAACGTCTTCCCCACGCAGGTGGAAGAGATCGTGCTCGCACACAGCGCCCTCACCGGCCTGTACCAGGTGCGCGTGAGCCGCGAAGGCCTGCTCGACCAGGTCGAGGTGCACTGCGAACTCACACCGCACGAGGCCGCCGCGGCCGACCGCACCGCCATCTCCGACTGGGTGCAGCACCGTGTGAAGACGCTCATCGGCATCTCCACCCGCGTGGTCGTGCACGGCCCCGACGAAATGGAACGCACGCAGACCGGCAAGGCCCGCCGCGTGATCGACACGCGCCCGCGCTGAGCCGCCCGCGCGCCCCACACACCGCACCGAAAGGACACGCACATGTACACCCAGGCCATGGACACGATGGGCAAGGACGCAGGCGACGGCAAGCAGAAGGCCGTGCGCTCCGCCGACGAGCTGCGTCTCGAGGAACGTTTCGACGCCCGCATCGACGCCGGCGACTTCATCGAGGCGAAAGACTGGATGCCCGAGCACTACCGCAAGACGCTGGTGCGCCAGATCAGCCAGCACGCGCACTCGGAAATCGTCGGCATGCTGCCCGAGGGCAACTGGATCAGCCGCGCGCCCACGCTCAAGCGCAAGGCCATCCTGCTGGCCAAGGTGCAAGACGAAGGCGGCCACGGCCTCTACCTGTACGCCGCCGCTGAAACACTGGGCACCTCGCGCGACCAGATGTTCGACGCGCTGCACACGGGCAAGGCCAAGTACAGCTCGATCTTCAACTACCCCACGCTCAGCTGGGCCGACATGGGCACCATCGGCTGGCTGGTCGATGGCGCGGCCATCATGAACCAGGTGCCGATCTGCCGCTGCTCGTACGCGCCGTATGCGCGCGCCATGATCCGCATCTGCCGCGAAGAGAGCTTTCACCAGCGCCAGGGCTACGAAGCCCTGCTGACGATGATGAAACAAGGCACCGACGCGCAGAAGGCCATGGTGCAGGACGCGGTCAACCGCTGGTGGTGGCCCTCGATCATGATGTTCGGCCCGCCCGACGACCAGTCGCCGAACTCGGCGCAGTCGATGCGCTGGGGCATCAAGCGCTTCAGCAACGACGAGCTGCGCCAGAAGTTCATCGACGCCACCGTCGAACAGGCCGCGATCCTCGGCGTGACGCTGCCCGACCCTGATCTCAAGTGGAACGAAGAACGCCAGTCGCACGACTTCGGCGTCATCGACTGGAGCGAATTCTGGCGCGTGATCGCCGGCGACGGCCCCTGCAACCGCGAACGCCTGCAGGCCCGCGTCGATGCCTGGGACGACGGCGAATGGGTGCGCGAAGCCGCGATGGCCCACGCCAACAAACAACCTTTGAAGGAAGCAGCATGAGCACCGAAATGAAGCAAGAGTGGCCCCTGTGGGAAGTGTTCGTGCGCAGCAAGGCCGGCCTGGACCACAAGCACTGCGGCAGCCTGCACGCGGTCGACCCGAAGATGGCGATCCAGATGGCGCGCGACGTCTACACCCGCCGCCAGGAAGGCAGCAGCATCTGGGTGGTGCGCTCCGACCAGATCGTGGCCAGCGACCCGGGCGACAAGGACATGTTCTTCGACCCGGCCGAAGACAAGGTCTACCGCCATCCCACCTTCTACGCACTGCCCAAGTCCGTGGACCACATGTGAGGCCCCTGATGCGCACTTGCGAACGGACCCCGTGTTGCTCCCTCTCCCTCTGGGAGAGGGTTGGGGTG
>NZ_CALRZC010000313.1:0-7532 GCF_943372545.1 Variovorax sp. YR752
CGCACATAGGCGAGGAGCTCGCCGATCACCGTCTGCGCGGGCGACAGCGCGATGTCAATCTGCGTGCCCTGCACCAGGTCCGCATAGGCGCGCCGGTTGATCAGCGCCAGCACGCGCCGCGCGCCCATGCGCTTGGCCAGCAGGCAGGCCATGATGTTGTCTTCGTCGTCGCTGGTCAGCGCGAGAAAGAGGTCGGTGTCCTGCACGTTCTCGGTCTCGAGCAGGTCCTCGTCGGTGCTGTCGCCCTGCAGCACCAGCGCGTCGCTGCGCAGCTGGGTGGTCAGGTACTCGCAGCGCGCCTGGCTGGTCTCGATCACCTTGACGTGGCAGTCGTCCTGGATCTGCCGCGCCAGGCGCAGGCCGACACGGCCGCCGCCGGCGATCATCACGCGGCGCACCGGCTCGTCGCGGCGGCGCAGGGCGTCGAGAACGCGGCGGATGTCGCGCGTGGCGGCGAGCACGAAGACCTCGTCTCCCGGTTCGATGCGCGTGGTGCCGTCGCACACCACCTGGCGGTCGACCCCGAGCTCGTCGTTGCGGTAGATGGCCACGAAGCGCATCTCGACCTTGGGCACGAGCTGCGGCAGCTCGCTGATCACGTGCCGCACCATCGGCCCGCCGCTGACCGCCCGCACCGCGATCAGGCTGACCGCACCGCCGGCGAACTCCAGCACCTGCAGCGCCTCGGGATACTCGATCAGCTTGCGGATGTAGTTGGTGAGCGACGCCTCAGGGCAGATCACCTCGTCGACCGCGAAGCCTTCGTTGCCCATCAGCGGGCTGTCGTTGACGAACTCCGGCGAACGGATGCGCGCGATCGTGGTCGGGATGCTGAAGATGTCGTGCGCCACCTTGCAGCACACGAGGTTGGTCTCGTCCAGCGGCGCACAGGCGATCAGCATGTCGCAGTCCTTCGCGCCGGCGGCCTCCAGCACCGAGGGCTGGATGCCGTTGCCGGGCACGCCACGCAGGTCGAGCCGGTCTTCGAGTTCGCGCAGCCGCTGCGGGTTGGTGTCGATCACCGTGATGTCGTTCTTCTCCGACACCAGGCTCTCGGCCACGCTCTCGCCCACGCGGCCGGCACCGAGGATGATGATGTTCATGGGTTCGCGCCGTACTGCCGCTGCGAACTATGCCAGGGCTCTGCCGATAAGGATCTTCTGCACGTCGGACGTGCCCTCGTAGATCTGGCACACACGCACGTCGCGGTAGATGCGCTCGAGCGGGAAGTCGCTGACGTAGCCGTAGCCGCCCAGGGTCTGGATCGCCGCGCTGCACACACGTTCGGCCATCTCGCTGGCGAACAGCTTGGCCATCGCCGCCTCCTTGAGACAGGGCTTGCCGGCGTCCTTCAGGCTCGCGGCGTGGTGGATCAGCTGGCGCGCCGCTTCGATCTGCGTCGCCATGTCGGCCAGGCGGAACTGCACCGCCTGGTGCTCGAAGATCGGCTTCCCGAAGGCGATGCGCTCCTTCGAGTAGGCCAGCGCCACCTCGAAGGCTGCACGTGCCATGCCCAGGCTCTGCGAGGCGATGCCGATGCGCCCGCCCTCCAGGCCCGAGAGGGCAATCTTCAGGCCCTGCCCTTCCTCGCCGATCAGGTGGGCGGCCGGCACGCGGCAGTTCTCGAACAGGACCTGCGCGGTGTCGCTGCTGTGCTGGCCCATCTTGTCTTCGAGCCGCGCGACGGTGTAGCCGGGCGTGGCGGTCGGCACGAGGAAGGCGCTGATGCCCTTCTTGCCGGCGGCCTTGTCGGTGACGGCCATCACGATCGCCACGTCGCCGTGCTTGCCGCTGGTGATGAACTGCTTGACGCCATTGAGCACATAGTCGGCGCCGTCACGCACCGCGGTCGTCTTCAATCCATCCGCCTGCGAGCCGACATGCGGCTCGGTCAGGCAGAAGGCGCCGAGCATCTCGCCGCGCGCCAGCGGCTTCAGCCATTGTTCCTTCTGCACGTCGCTCGCCCAGGCCATCAGGATGGAGCAGACCGGGCAGTTGTTGACGCTGACCACCGTGGACGTGCCGCCGTCGCCGGCGGCGATCTCCTCGAGGATGACGGCCAGCGCCAGGTAGTCCAGACCCGCGCCGCCCCATTGTTCGGGCACCGCCACGCCGTAGCAGCCCAGCGCCGCCAGCCCCTGCAGCTCGATGGCGGGGAAGTGATGCTCCTTGTCCCAGCGTGCCGCATGCGGCGCGATCTGCTCCTGCACGAAGCTGCGCACGGCATCCTGCACCGCCAGATGGTCGTCACTCAACAGCATGGATTTCCTTCACCAGTCGATTGCGCTGCCGTCGTAGTTCAGGAAGCGGCCGTTGTCCTTCGGCGTCAGCGCAGCGATCACGCCGCGCATGCCGGTCACGCTCTGCTCGGCCGTGAGGTCGGCACCCTCGCCGCCCATGTCGGTGCGCACCCAGCCCGGGTGGAAGCTCACACAGGTGGCCTTGGCGGCCCACTCGAGCGAGATGTCCTTCAACACCGAGTTGGCCGCCGCCTTGGAGGCACGGTACAGCCAGCTGCTGGTGCTGGCGCGCGCGCCGATCGAACCCATCTTCGACGAGATCAGCGCCAGCTTCGCGCCCGGCGCAAGCATGTCGGCGAGTTGCGGCAGCACGCGCATCGGCGCCAGCACGTTGGCGTGCATGGTGTGGTCGAAGTCGGCGTCGGTGGGCGGCTCGAGGCCCGCCTGGCGCTTCAGCACACCGGCAACGTTGAGGATCACGTCGAAGGCGGCGCCGTCCAGCTGCCAGGCCAGGCGAGAGGTGCTCTCGGCGTTGGTGACGTCGAGTGCGAGCGCCGTCGCGCCCAACCCGCGCAGCGCGGCGAGTGCGTCATCGCTGCGCGCCGTGGCCGTCACCTGCCAGCCCTCGGCGCGGTACTGGCGCACGAACTCGGCGCCGATGCCGCGCGATGCGCCGATGATCAGGACGTGCGGCACGTCAGAACAGCTCGACGGCCAAGGCGGTCGCCTCGCCGCCACCGATGCACAGCGCCGCCACACCCTTCTTCCTGCCCTGCTTGCGCAAGGCGCCGAGCAGCGTCACCACGATGCGTGCGCCCGAGGCACCGATCGGGTGGCCCAGCGCGCAGGCGCCGCCGTGCACGTTGACGATCTCGTGCGGCAGCTTGAACTCGGCCATCGCCGCCATCGTCACCGCCGCGAAGGCCTCGTTGACTTCCCACAGGTCGACGTCCTTGACCGCCCAGCCGGTCTTCTTCAGCACCTTCTCGATCGCACCCACCGGCGCGGTGGTGAACCAGTCCGGCGCCTGCGCATGCACGCTGTGCGCGGCGATGCGAGCGATCGGCTTGACGCCCATGGCCTTGGCGGTCGACTCGCGCATCAGCACCAGCGCCGCCGCACCGTCGGAGATGCTCGACGAGGTGGCGGCGGTGATCGCACCGTCCTTCTTGAAGGCCGGCTTGAGGCCGGGGATCTTGTCGAGCTTGGCCTTGAAGGGCTGCTCGTCCCACTTGACCACCGTCTCACCCGCCTTGCCTTGCAGCGTCACCGGCGCCATCTCCCAGTCGAAGCTGCCGTCCTCGTTGGCCTTCTTGCTGCGCTGGGTGGAGGCGATCGCGAACTGGTCCATCGCCTCGCGGGTGAAGTTGTACTTGGTCACGCACTGCTCGGCGAACACGCCCATCGCCTTGCCGCGCTCGTAGGCGTCTTCCAGGCCGTCGAGCGCCATGTGGTCGTAGATGGCGGAAGCGCCGTACTTGATGCCCTTGCGCGCGAACATCAGGTGCGGCGCGTTGGTCATGCTCTCCATGCCGCCGGCGACCATCACCGTGGCGCTGCCGGCGGCGAGCATGTCGTGCGCGAACATCATCGCGCGCATGCCCGAGCCGCACATCTTGCTCATCGTCACGGCGCCGGCCGAATCGGGCAGGCCGGCCTTGCGCATCGCCTGGCGCGCCGGCGCCTGGCCTTGGCCCGCCATCAGGCAGTTGCCGAACAGCACCTCGTCGACGGCATCGCCGGGCACGCCGGCACGCTCGACGGCGGCCTTGATGGCCACCGCGCCCAGTTCCCAGGCGGCGAGGTTGGAGAAGTCGCCCAGCAGGCCTCCGATCGGCGTGCGGGCAGCGGAGACGATGACGATGGATTCGGACATGAGAGGCTCCTTCACGAGGTGATGAGAGAAGTGCCGCGCTCCTCCTGCGCGACACGCTTGATGTAGCTCTGGAACTGCGGATCCTCGCCGCGCAGCAGCAGCGGCAGGGCGTTGAAGAAGTCGTCGCGGCGGCACCACTCGCGCATGTAGTCGTCCCAGGAGTTCCAGCGCCGCTGCTCGGTGGGCGACATGGCTTCCTTGTAGGCGACCAGGTGGGCGCGCTCGAACAGCGATATCAGCATGTCGAAGATCACCAGCATGCGCTCGTTCTGCTCGGGCGTCGGGTTGGGCAATGCAGCGTTGGTGCGCAACTGCAGGTCGGCGTTGTCGAGCACGATGCGCAGGAAGTCGTTGTAGGCGTCGGAGAGGTGCTGGTAGGCCTCCTCCTCCTCGTTCTCGCGCTCCTTGCGCTGCTCGGCGAGGAACACCCACACCGCGAACGGCAGCGCCACCACGGTCACCACGTAGCTGGCGAGCTCGAAGGCGTCCTTCCAGTCCATCTCCGTGGTGCCCCTACATGCCGGCTTCGGCCGCCTCGGCGGCACTCTGCCGGTGGCGGCGGAAGCGCTTGTCCTGCTCGTAGGGAAACACGTCGTGCACATGGCCGGCCAGGATGCGGTCCTTGTGCCCCTGCCAGAAGGCCACGTCGAGCAGGTCGGCGTGGTGCTTCATGAAGACCTCCCGCACCGCGACGTTGCCGAGCAGGAAGGGGCCGAAGGTTTCCGGGAACACATCGCGCGGCCCGACGTGGTACCAGATCTCGCCGGACATCTCCTCCTCCTCGTTGCGCGGCTCGGGCACGCGGCGGAAGTTGCAGTCGGTCAGGTACTCGATCTCGTCGTAGTCGTAGAACACCACCTTGCCGTGGCGCGTCACGCCGAAGTTCTTCCACAGCATGTCGCCGGGAAAGATGTTGGCGCGCACCAGGTCCTTGATCGCGTTGCCGTACTCGATCACGGCATGCTCCATCTGCCGCGGGTTGGCTTCCTGCAGATAGATGTTCAGCGGGATCATGCGCCGCTCGATGTAGAGGTGGCGGATCACCAGCGTGTCGCCATCTTCCTCGATCAGGCTCGGGCAGTAGTGCTTCAGTTCCTCGATCAGTTCCGGCTCGAAGCGCGCGCGCGGGAAGGCGACGTTGCTGTACTCCAGCGTGTCGGCCATGCGGCCGACGCGGTCGTGCGTCTTCACCAGCAGGTACTTGCTCTGGATGAGCTCGCGCGAGGTCTCCTTCGGCGGCGGGTAGAAGTCCTTGATCACCTTGAAGACATAGGGGTAGCTCGGCAGGTCGAACACCAGCATCACCATGCCCTTGATGCCCGGCGCGATGCGGAAGCGGTCGCTGCTGTGCTTCAGGTGATAGAGGAAGTCGCGGTAGAAGATGTTCTTGCCCTGCTTCTGCAGGCCGATCGCGTTGTAGATCTCGCTCTTCGGCTTGCGCGGCATCATCGAGCGCAGGAACTGCACGCAGGCCGAGGGCACCTCCATGTCGACCATGAAGTAGGCCCGCGCGAAGCTGAACAGCATCAGCAAGTCGTCCTCGCCGAACAGCGCCGCGTCGATCGCCAGCTGGCCGCGCGGCGTGTGCAGGATGGGCAGCGCGAACGGCAGCTCGTTGAAGCCGTTGATGATCTTGCCGACCGCGTAGGCGCCCTTGTTGCGGTAGAAGAGGGACGAGAGCACCTGCAGCTGGAAGTTCGCACGCATGCGGAACTCGCCCAGCCGGGAGATCACCGCGGCGAGCACGTGGTCGACGTCGCGGCCGAGGTCCTCGAACTCGCGTTCGAGCTGGAAGTTGTCGATCACGCGCAGCAGCGTGTCGCGCAGCGTGGCCTTGGTCGGGTAGTAGGCGCGGTAGGTCGGCAGCGAGGCCGGTTCCTCGTTCTCGATGTACTCGGTGCTGACCGCCGGCCGCACGAAGATGAAGTCGTTGTTGAAGTAGCTGCGGTGCAGGATCTTCGTCGTCACCGAGTTGAAGAAGGTCTCGGCGAGTTCGGGCTGGTGGTGGTTGGTGAGCAGGCCGATGTAGTGCAGCTTGACCTGCTGCCACACGTCCATCGGCAGGCTGCCGGCCTGGAACTCGGTCTGCAGCCGCTCGGCGGCCTCTTCCACCCGCTTGTCGTAGAACTCGATGCGCTCGCGCTGGGCGCGCTGCTGGCCGTGCCAGTCGGCCTGCTCGAAGCGGCGCTTGGCCAGCGCGCTGGTCTCGCGGAAAAGGCGGTAGTGGCGGTTGAAACCTTCGAGCAGCGCCTGGGCGATGTCGAAGCCGCGCGAGTCGGTCAGGCGGGTGGGGAACATCGCACCGCCTCGTTCAGGGTTTGCCGTTCTTGCGGATCGCGTCGAAGCGGGTCTTCAGCGCGCCGAGCGCCAGGCCGTAGGCGGCGGCCACTTCGCCGGCGTTGGCGACCGTCATCTTCAGGTCCTCGATCAGGCCGTTGTGCAGGCCGTAGACCCAGCCGTGCACCACCACCGACTGGCCACGCTCCCAGGCGTCCTGCACCACGGTGGTCTCGCAGACGTTGAGCGACTGCTCGAGCACGTTCAACTCGCACAGCGCCTTCAGCTTGAGCGTGTCGTCGTCCATGCCGTCGAGCCAGGTGCGGTGCTTGTTGCGCACGTCTTGCACGTGGCGGATCCAGTTGTCGGCCAGTCCGACGCGGCGGTTGGTCAGCGCCGCCGTCACGCCGCCGCAGCCGTAGTGGCCGACGACCATGATGTGGCGCACCTGCAGCATGTCGATCGCGTACTGCATGACCGACAGCGCGTTGAGATCGGAGTGCACCACCACGTTGGCCACATTGCGGTGCACGAACACGTCGCCCGGCAGCAGGCCGAGGATCTCGTTGGCCGGAACGCGGCTGTCTGCGCAGCCGATCCACAGGTACTGCGGTGCCTGCTGGGCGAGCAGGCCGGTGAAGAAGCCCGGCGTCTTGCGCTCGGTCTCGGCCGCCCAGCGGCGGTTGCTCTCGAAGAGCTCGTCGAGGTGGGTGCTCATGCGGGCAGTTTACGCAGGCGGCAGGGTCACATCGTCTCGGCGAACAATTCCCGGCCGATCAGCATGCGGCGGATCTCCGAGGTGCCGGCGCCGATCTCGTACAGCTTGGCGTCTCGCCACAGGCGGCCGAGCGGGTATTCGTTGATGTAGCCGTTGCCGCCGAAGATCTGGATGCCCTCGCCGGCCATCCAGGTCGCCTTCTCGGCGCACCACAGGATCACGCTCGCGCAGTCCTTGCGCACCTGGCGCACGTGCTCGCTGCCGAGCATGTCGAGGTTCTTGCCGATCGTGTAGCAGAAGGCACGGCCGGCCTGCAGCACGGTGTACATGTCGGCCAGCTTGCCCTGCACGAGCTGGAACTCGCCGATGCTCTGGCCGAACTGCTTGCGGTCGTGCACGTAGGGCACGACGTTGTCCATCA
>NZ_CALRZC010000314.1:0-7402 GCF_943372545.1 Variovorax sp. YR752
CGAGCAGGCCTTCCACCAGGGGCGCCGTCAGGAACGCGGTGCGGCCGCCGTTGATGATGTCTTCATAGACCTTGCTGTCGCGACGGCCCATGGCGGCGGTGTGCGCCTTGGCGGGGGCGATGTGCGAGGACAGCGCGGCGGCACCGTCCAGGCGCTGCAGCCAGAGCAGGTTGCCGGCGTCGTCGGAGATGGCGATGGTCACGGCCCAGTTGTTCTTCAGGGCCTCGGCTTCCGCTGCAGCGGCGATGGCCTTGACGTCGGCGAGTTCGAGGAATGATTTGGTCTTCATGAATAAGCTCAGGTTGCGTCGAAACCCGACAGCATAACGGCGGGGCGCCGCAGCGTCCCGCCGGGGCTTAAGAACATCGGGCATACGGTCTTTGCAATACCCCCTCTTGCAGCCCCCTAGAATGCGCCCAACTGCGTGTCATTGCATGCAGCAACCTCAGGAGCTTCGGCCATGAACGACCGTGTGACCACCCTCGACACTTCCACCGGCTACGGCCAGACACTGCCGCAGGCCGAACGCCAGCGCGTGCTGCGCAACACCTACTGGCTGCTGGCGCTGAGCCTGCTGCCCACCGTGCTGGGCGCCTGGGTCGGCGTGAGCACCGGCATCACCCGTTCGCTCACCGGCGGACTCGGCCTGATGGTCTTCCTCGGCGGCGCCTTCGGCTTCATGTTCGCGATCGAGAAGACCAAGAACTCGGCCGCCGGCGTGCCGGTGCTGCTGGGCTTCACCTTCTTCATGGGCCTGATGCTCTCGCGCCTGCTCGCGATGGTGCTCGGCTTCAAGAACGGCCCCGAACTGATCATGACGGCCTTCGGCGGCACCGCCGGCGTGTTCTTCGTGATGGCGTCGCTGGCCACGGTCATCAAGCGCGACCTGTCGGGCATGGGCAAGTTCCTGTTCGTCGGCGCGCTGGTGCTGATGCTCGGCGCGGTCATCAACGTCTTCGTGGGCTCGAGCACCGGCATGCTGGTGATCTCGGTGGCCGCCATCGGCATCTTCTCGGCCTACATGCTCTATGACCTGAAGCAGATCATGGACGGCGGCGAAACCAACTACATCAGCGCCACGCTGGCCCTGTACCTGGACATGTTCAACGTGTTCCAGAGCCTGCTGGCCCTGCTGGGCATCTTCGGCGGCGAGCGCGACTGAGCGGCGTCCCCCGACCCCAAGAAAAAAGGCCCTTACGGGCCTTTTTTCATTCCAGCTCGAAGACCGCAATCGACTCGACGTGCGCCGTGTGCGGGAACATGTTCACCACCCCTGCGAAGGTGCAGCGGTAGCCCGCCTGGTGCACCAGCAGGCCGGCATCGCGCGCCAGCGTCGACGGGTTGCAGCTCACATACACGATGCGCTTCGGCGGCGTCCAGCCACCGGTGCGAAGTTCAGGCTGCAGGTGCAGGTCGGCCATCGCCTTGGCGAGCGCGAAAGCGCCTTCGCGCGGCGGGTCGACCAGCCACTTGTCGGCGCTACCGTCGGCCACCAGCATCTCGGGCGTCATCTCGAACAGGTTGCGCGTCACGAACTGGGTGGCCGACAGCGCGCGTCGCTCAGGCGTTGCAGGCTGATTTCTCTTGAAGTTCTCGGTCGCGCGCGCCACCAGCGTGTCGCTGCCCTCGATGCCCAGCACCTCGCGCGCCTGGCTCGCCAGCGGCAGCGTGAAGTTGCCCAGGCCGCAGAACCAGTCGATCACGCGCTCTTCGGGCTTCACGTCGAGCAGGCGCAGCGCCTTGCCAACCAGCGCGCGGTTGATGTGCGGGTTGACCTGGGTGAAATCGGTGGGCTTAAACGGCATCGTCACGCCGAACGCGGGCAGGCGGTAGGCCAGCGGCATGCCGCCCTCCTCCAGCAGCTTCACGGTGTCGGGGCCCTTGGCCTGCAGCCACCATTGAACGCCCTCGTTCTTGGCCGCAAACGCCTTGAGCCGCCCGATATCGGCATCCGACAACGGCTCCAGGTGCCGCAGCACCAGGGCGATGGTGCCCAGCGCGGTCGAATCCGGCGCGTCGCCGCAGGCCAGCTCGATCTGCGGGCAGGTCTCGCGCGCGTCCATCGAACCGATCAGCGCGCGCAGCGGCATCAACATGGCGCTGACCTGCTTGGGCAGCACCGGGCAGACCTGCATGTCGGCCAGGTAGCGGCTCTTGCGTTCGTGGAAGCCGATCAGCACCGTGCCCTTCTTGACCACATGGCGCACCGACAGGCGCGCCCGGTAGCGGTAATGCCAGGCCGGGCCTTCGAGCGGACGCAGCACGTTCTCGGGCTTGACCTTGCCGAGATGCCAGAGGTTGTCTTCGAGCGCCCGCTGCTTCACCGCGACCTGGGCGGCGGCGTCGAGGTGCTGCATCTTGCAGCCGCCGCACGCGCCCGTGTGGAGGCCAAAGTGCGGACAGCCGGGGCGCACGCGTTGCGAGGATTCGCGGCGGATCTGCGTGACCGTGCCCTGTTCCCAGTTGTTCTTGCGGCGATGGACGTTGAACTGCACTTCCTCGAAGGGCAGTGCGCCTTCGATGAACACGACCATGCCGTCGGACTTGTGTGAAACGCCTTGTGCGTCCAGGTCGAGCGACTCGACCTGGAGCCATTCATCGGCGGGGCTCGCGGGGACTTTCTTTTCTTCGATGGATTCCGTCATCCCCCGATTGTCTCAGCGTGGCCGGGGTGGTCCGGCCGTGACGGGTTACCTTCTTTCTGTCAGGCGGCTAGAACAACGCGTCGCGGCCGACACCGGAGCGTGCCAGCTGCTTGCGCATCTTGGCCAGCGCCTCGTTCTGGATCTGCCGCACGCGCTCGCGCGTCAGGCCCAGCCGCACGCTCAGCACCTCGAGCGTTTCGGGTTCCCGGTCGTGCAGGCCGTAGCGGCCTTCGAGCACCTCGCGCTCCCGGGCGTTGAGGGCCTGCACCCACTGGTCGAGCAGGCCCTCCACCTCGTGCGTGTGCGTCACGCCGGCCGGGTTGCCCTGCTCGTCGTCGGAAGCCACGGTGTCGGCCAGCGTGAAACCTTCTTCGCCGTGCGCGTCGCCTGCATCGAGCGAACGCGGCGCCTCGGCCAGCGCCAGCAGGTCGGTCACCGCCTGCACGTCGCGACCGAGCAGCGCGGCCATGTCCTCGACGCGCACACCGTCGGGTCGGCTCGCCATGAAGTCGGCGTCGCCTTCGAGCGTGCGTCGCGCCCTCAAGACTTGCTGCAGCTCGCGCACGACATGCACCGGCAGCCGGATCGCCCGCGCCTGCGTGATGGCGGCGCGCTCGACCGATTGGCGGATCCACCAGGTCGCGTAGGTGGAGAAGCGAAACCCACGCTCGGGCTCGAACTTGGTGATCGCATGCATCAGCCCGAGGTTGCCTTCCTCGATGAGGTCGGACAGCGGCATGCCGCGCCCCAGGTAGTTCTTGGCGATGTTGACCACGAGCCGCAGGTTGTGCTCGATCATCGATTGCCGCGCCGCGAAGTCGCCGGCGCGCGCGGCGCAGGCGGTGGTGTATTCCTCGGCGGGGGTGAAGAGCTCGGTGCGCCGGACCTGGCGCAAGTAGATGGTCAGGGCATCGGCGCCCTCGCCGCCCATGACCTCGGCCTTAGCGCCGTGAAGCGGGGCCGGTGCTGCAGAAGAGATCGACGGATCTGCGGCGGGGTCGTCGGGAAGGGCGTCTGCGCTCAGCGGCTCATCGCCGCTGTCCTGGTGGCCATTGCGGCCGCCGTTGCCTTGGGGTGAAGGGCTGCCCTGCCCCGCCAGCCCGCGCACGGGCAGTGTGCGGCGAGGGCGGGAGGCAGCCATGGCATCACCGGTTGGGCAGGTAACGCGACGGGTCGACGGGCTTGCCCTGGCGGCGGATCTCGAAATGCAGCTTCACGCGATCGGCGTCGCTGTTGCCCATCTCGGCGATCTTCTGGCCCTTCTGAACCGACTGGTCTTCCTTCACGAGCAGCGTCTGGTTGTGCGCATACGCCGTGAGGTAGGTGTTGTTGTGCTTCAGGATGATCAGGTTGCCGTAGCCGCGCAGGCCGGCACCGGCGTAGACGACACGCCCGTCGGCCGCGGCCAGCACGGGGTCGCCGGCCTTGCCGCTGATGTCGTAGCCCTTGTTCTTGGCTTCGTCGAAACCGGCGATGAGCGAACCGCTGGCGGGCCAGATCCAGCCCAGGTCGTCGTCGCCCGAACTGCTCGGGCCCGAGGGCGAGGCCGTGACGGGCGGCTTGGTGGAGCCGCTCGCGCCGCTGGCCGGCACGGCCGGCGTGACGGACGCCTGCGGGGTCACCGGCTTGGTGGTCGCCTCAGTGGCAGACGGCGCCGTGGTGGACGGCGCCGTGGCAACCGCCGTGCTCGCGCCGCTTGGCGGAATCACGCGCAACACCTGGCCGACTTCGATCAGGTCGGGGTTGTCGAGATTGTTCCAGCGCACGATGTCCTGCCAGCGCTGGCCCGTTTCGCTGCCGATGCGGCGGATGGAGTCGCCGGGGCGCACGGCGTAGTAGCCGGGCTTGCCGTAGTTCTCGATACCGGCCAGCGGTTTGCCGGACGCATCGGTCGTGATGGGGGGACCACCGGGCGTCGTCGCCCCGGGTGCGCGCGTCATCGTGCCCCGGTCTTCGACCGGTGCGGGACCACGCGGTGCGGAGCAGCCCGCGATCACGAGCACAACTGCCAACGTGATGCCTGCGAACAAACTCCGATTGCCAAAACCCTGCATTTGTTATTCCTTCAAGCGATGCCCGATTTTAGGGGGACAAAGTGAACCGCCTCAAGAATGCGCCGCTCGAGTCCCCGGGGGGTCTTGTCGATCACGACAAGGGCTTGTCCGCCAGTGGCGGAATGGGTCGGCGCGACGATGCGCCCGCCGACGGCGAGCTGTGTGATCCAGGCCTCGGGCACGGACTCGCCACCGGCCGCCGCGATGATGCCCGCGTACGGCGCGCCCTTGGCGTAGCCGATCATGCCGTCGCCCAGCATCAGGTGAACGGTGGCCAGCCGGAAGTGCCGCAAGTTGATGCGCGCGCGCTCGTGCAGCCCGCGCAGGCGCTCGATGCTGTAGACCTCGGTGGCCACCTCGTTCAGCACCGCGGCCTGGTAGCCGCAGCCGGTGCCGATCTCGAGCACGCGGCCCAGCCGGTCCTGCGGCTTGCCGGCCAGCGCCGGCGCGCCCAGCAGCAGCTCGATCATGCGGGCCACCACGTTGGGCTTGGAAATGGTCTGCCCCAGCCCGATCGGCAAGCTGGTGTCTTCGTAGGCCTGGTTGACCAGCGCGCTGTCGACAAAACGGTGCCGCTCGACCGCGCCCATGGCACGCAGCACGCGTGCATCGCTGATGCCCTGGGCCGCGAGCCTCTGCACCATGCGCGCCCGTATGGCGTCGGAGGCCATCGAGGGCGTGGACGGCACCATCGGCTTGACCGGCACGGCGGGCATGCGCCCGCGCGTGGCCGCCGAGGCAGTGGGGGTCAGTCGAACCGGAAAACTGGGCCGTGGAGGGGTCGCCATGTCGTCAATTGCCGAGACGTGCAACCGTCTCGCGCCATTGGCCCAGGTTGGCGTGGTCCGTCAGATCGATCTGCAATGGCGTCAGCGCGATGTGGCCGGCCGCGGTTGCGTGGAAGTCGGTGCCCTCCCCGCTGTCCTTGGCGCTGCCTGCACCGGCGATCCAGTACATGGTTTCTCCGCGCGGGCTGTCCTGCGTGATCACCTTCTCGGCGGCGTGACGGCGGCCGAGGCGGCAGACCTTGATCGGCTTGAGCTCGTCGAACGGGCGATTCGGCACGTTCACGTTGAGCAGGAAGGCGGGGCCGCCGATCATCTTTTCGCGCTCGATCTGCTGCACCAGCCGGCGCGCCACCTGGGCCGCCGCATCGACGTGCGCCCAGCCCTTTTCGATCTGCGAGAAGGCAATGGCCGGGATGCCGAACAGGTAGGCCTCCATCGCCGCGCCCACGGTGCCTGAATAAATGGTGTCGTCGCCCATGTTGGCGCCGTTGTTGATGCCCGAGACCACGAGGTCGGGGCGGTAGTCGAGCAGGCCCTTGAGCGCGATGTGCACGCAATCGGCCGGTGTGCCCGTCACGTAGCGAAAACCGTTGTGGGCCTTGTGTACATACAACGGCGCAGCCAGCGTCAGTGCGTTCGACTTGGCGCTGTTGTTGTGCTCGGGTGCCACAACCTCGACGTCGGCGATGTCCTTGAGCGCGTCGTGCAGCGCGACGATGCCCGGCGCCTGAAAGCCATCGTCATTGGAAATAAGTATCTTCATGGTGCTTCTGGGTGCAGCGGATTGTAGGTGCGGGGTGCGTCGCAGCAGGGACAACGCCGCACCACAGCGCCGCCTATCATCGCCCCGAATTCATTGCCCACACGACTCATTCGAAGGAGACCCCGAGCATGCACGCATGGCTTTGCGAAAACCCCACCGGCGTCGACGCGCTGACCTGGAAAGAACTGCCCACCCCCGCGCCGGGCCCGGGCCAGGTGCTGATCGAAATCAAGGCGGCCAGCCTGAATTTCCCCGACCTGCTGATCGTGCAGAACAAGTACCAGATGAAGCCGCCGCTGCCCTTCGTTCCCGGATCGGAATATGCGGGCGTGATTCAGGCGGTGGGCGAAGGCGTGACGCACCTCAAGGTCGGCCAGAACGTGGCGTGCCTCTCGGGCACCGGCGGCTTCGGCACCCACACGCTGGCTCCCGCCGCGCTGTGCATGCCGCTGCCCGAAGGCTTCGGCCACGTGGATGCCGCCGCTTTCATCATGATCTACGCGACCTCGTGGCACGCACTGATGGACCGCGCGCAACTCAAGGCCGGTGAAACCGTGCTGGTGCTCGGCGCGGCCGGTGGCGTGGGAACTGCGGCCATCCAGATCGCCAAAGCAGCGGGCGCCAAGGTGATTGCCGCGGCATCGACCGACGAGAAGTGCGAACTCTGCCGCTCGATTGGCGCCGACGCGACGATCAATTACACGACGCACGCACTGCCCAATGGCTTCCGTGATGCCATCAAAGCCGCAACCGACGGCAAAGGCCCGGATGTGATTTACGACCCCGTGGGTGGCGATTTCGCAGAACCCGCATTCCGTTCGATTGGCTGGCGCGGTCGCTATTTGGTGGTCGGTTTTGCGTCGGGCCCGATCCCGTCCTTGCCATTGAATCTGACGCTGCTCAAAGGCGCATCGCTCGTGGGCGTGTTCTGGGGTGATTTCGCCAAGCGCGAACCCAAGGCCAATGCACAGATGATGGCCGAATTGGCCCAGTGGTATGGCCAAGGAAAAATCAAGCCAGTGATCGACAGCACGATGCCGATGGCCGAATTGAAGGCCGCCTATGCCCACATGGGGTCGCGCGGCGTCAAGGGAAAACTGGTGATGGTGAACTGACCGGGCGAGCGCGCACCCGCATGCGCGCTTCCCAATA
>NZ_CALRZC010000315.1:0-7383 GCF_943372545.1 Variovorax sp. YR752
GCAGCGGATGGCGCAGCGGCAGCACGGCGGCGGCGGTGCCGAGCGCGATGTGCTGCGTGGCGGCGGCCAGCGCGGTGAGCCAGACAAAGGGCTCGTCGAGCACCGCGGTGGCTTCGCCCTGCGGCAGCATCACCGGCACGTCGCGCGTCCAGAGCGCGGCAAAGCCGAGGGTGTCGGCCAGGCGGGCCAGGCGGGCCAGGTGCAGTTCGATTGCGGGGTCGGCCATCGCCCCGTGCGGGCGCGCCAGCGGCGTCATCAGGCCCAGGGTGAGCCGCCCGGCGAGCAGCGTCTGCCGGTAGGCGGTGTTGAACGGCGCCATGGCGGCGTCAGGCGCGCCGTTTGCGAGGGGCGGGCGTGGTCTTGGCCGGCGCGGCAAACAGCCGCTCGATCGACTGCCGCACATCGGCCTGCATGTCGGCAATGGCCTTCGTGTCGCCCGAGAGGTGCTTGAGCAGCGCTTGCAGGAACAGCCCGTCGAAGAGCGCGTAGCAGGCCGAGGGCGGGAGGCCCGGGTCTTGTCCCGAGAGTTCGGCGAAGCGGCTCATGATGCGCCAGATCATGTCTTCGAGGCTCTTGTCGATTTCCACCACGTCGTCGTGGAATGCCGCTTCGAACAGCGCCTGCGAACGCAGGTCGTACCAGAGCCGGTGCACGTGGCCTTCGCCCTGCAGCGTGTCGCCCAGGCTCTGCAGGAAGCCTTCCATGAGCTCGTCGTAGGTGGTGGCGGTGTCGACCGCGTGGTCGTAGCGCGTGACGCAGCGCGCCTTGTACTGCTTGACGCTGCAGACGATGAGGTCGACCTTGTCGCTGAAGTAGTAGTGCAGCACGCCGTGCGAGAACTCGGAGTTCTGCGCGATCTCGCGCAGGCTGGTGCGCGCGTAGCCGAGCGTGGCCAGCGTGGTGAGGGCGGCTTCGCCGAGTTCGGCGCGGCGCTCCGCGAACTTGTCGGCCGGCGCCTTCTGCACCCGCCCGGTGTGCTTCTTTACCCGTGAATGAGTGGTCATTTCTAGCCAGGCCGCAGAGTGCCGGCCGCTGTGTTTCCTGGTGATTGCAAACCATAGCACGCGGCGTGGGAAATCCCTCGTACGTGCATTCCAGAGGCATTTTACGAAATTTGGGCAATCGTCAAAAAAATTCTTGACACTCGTCAAGTCGATTCCTAGCATGGCCGCTCCATCTCATAAACATATCCACAGGAGACAAGTGATGGCCAAGTTCGACTTGACGGGGCGCAAGGCCCTGGTGACGGGTGGTGCGCGCGGCATCGGCGCGGGCATTGCCCAGGCACTGGCGCAAGCGGGTGCGTCGGTGATGATCGGCGACGTGCTCGCCGATCTGGGGAAGGAGACCGCGCAGCGGCTCTCGGCCGAAGGGGCGAAGGTGGGCTTCGTCCCGCTCGACGTCACGAAGGACGGCGATTGGGCCGCGGCCACCGAGGCCACGGTGAAGGCGCTGGGCGGCTTCGACATCCTGGTCAACAACGCCGGCATCGAGATCACCTCGCTGGTGATCGACGTCGACGGCGACGACCTGCGCCGCATGCTCGACGTGAACGTGGCCGGCACATTGCTGGGCATGAAGCACGCCTTTCGCGCCATGCGCCCCGGCGGCAGCGCGGGTGGCGGCGGGGCGGTGGTCAACATCGCGTCGGTCGCAGCCACCATCGCCTTTCCCGCCATTGCCGGTTACTCGGCCACCAAGTCGGCGGTCGACCGCGCCACGCGCGTGGCGGCCATGGAGTCCGGAAAGCTGGGCTACGGCGTGCGCGTCAACTGCATCTACCCCGGGCTCGTGCCCACCGACATGGGCATGAAGCTTGCCAACGACATCGTGGCCGCCGGGCTCGCGCCCAGCGTCGAGGCCGCCGTGGGCGACGTCATCGGCCAGACGCCGCTGGGCCGCCTCGGCGAGATCGGCGACATGGCCGACGTGGTGGTCTTCCTCTGCTCCGACGCCGCCCGGTTCATCACCGGCGCGGGCCTCGCGGTGGACGGCGGCATGGGCATGTGAGCCACATCAACCAACAAGGAGCAAAGAACATGAGCAGCAGCAAAAAGAAACCCGTCATCGTCTACGGCGCCTCCGGCTACACCGGGCGCCTGGTCTGCGAGTACCTGCGCGAGTACCACATCCCCTTCATTGCCGCGGGTCGCAGCGCAGAGAAGCTCGAAGCGGCGATGAAGTCGAACGTGCCCGGCATCGAGACCGCGGACTACGAAGTGGTCGAGGTCGCGCACACGGTCGAGGCGCTCACCGAGCTCTTCACCGGCGCCTCGGTGGTGCTCAACACCGTGGGGCCGTTCGCCAAGTTCGGCCCCGAAGTGGTCGATGCCTGCCTGGCCGCCGGCTGCCACTACACCGACACCACCGGCGAGCAAGACTGGCTCATCACGCTCGACCAACAGTACGGCGCCAAGTTCGCCGCCGCGGGCCTGCTGCTCTCGCCCGGCCTGGCGCAGATGTACACCACCGGCGAAATCGCCGCGCAGCTGTGCCTGGAAACGCCCGGCCTCGACACGCTCGACATCGCCGTGTTCTGGGGCGGCAGCCCGACCATCGCATCGACGCAGACCATCCTGGTGAACGCGGCCACGTCCAAGGCTTTCTTCCTCGAGCAGAACCAGTACGTCGAGTGGCAACCCGACGCGGGCCTGTACCACCTGTCGATTCCGGGCCAGCACGAAGCCGCATTGGCATTGCCCTGGGGCGGCACCTCGCATCCGGTGTGGTTCAAGCGCGATCCGCGCGTGGCCAACGTGAAGGTGCTCGGCGGCGTCTTCAACAAGCCGCTGATGCTCGGCGTGCCGCAGATCGTGGCCGCCGCGCTCAAGGCCACCGAAGGCATGAACGACGAAGACCGCTATGCCGCGCTGGCCCAGACGGCGGCGGGCGTGATGAACACCATGCCGCCGCGCGAGAACCCGCGCATCAACAAGTCCGTCGATTCGGTGCATGCCTCCGGTCCGCTGGGCCGCGCGCATTGCGTGATCTTCGGCAACTGCAACTACAAGCAGACCGGCCTGTTGCAGGCCTATGCCGCGGCCTCGCTGCTGCAGCAGGCACCGCGCCGCGCCGGCTTCGCCTCGGGCTGCCAGGCCTTCGGGCACCGCGAGCTGCTGGGGGCGCTGCGCAGCTTCGGGCTGGTGCAGGAACCCGTGCTCACGCGGATGGGCTGACCCCCATGCGCCTCGTCGACTACCTCGACAAAGGCGCCCAGCAGGGCGCCGATTCGCCGTGCCTCACCATGGGCAATGCCGACCTGAGCTATGGGCAGGTGCAGCGCGTCAGCTGGCGCGTGGCGCGCGGCCTGCAGCGCGCCGGCATCGCGCCGGGGAGCAAGGTGGCGGTGCTCTCGAGCAACGACGCCATGGCCTTCGCCACGGTGTTCGGCATTTCGCGCGCGGGCTGCGTGTGGTGCCCAATCAACCCGCGCAACGAAGCCAGCGAGAACGCCTTCGTGCTCGATGCCTTCGATTGCACGTGCCTTGTCTTCCACAGCAACTACGCGCCCATGGTCGAGCAGATGCGCGCGCAGCTGCCGCAACTGAAGGCGCTGGTGTGCCTCGACCAGCGACAGGCCTTCGCGCCTGCCATGGACGAATGGCTCGACGGGCTGGACGATGCGCCGATCGACATCGCACCGCCCGACGACGTGGCCATGATCGCCGGCACCGGTGGCACCACCGGGCAACCCAAGGGCGTGATGCTCTCGGGCGGCAACCTCGAGGCCATGTCGGCGCTGACCCTCATGGGTTACCCGTTCGAGGGCCGGCCCGTGTACCTGGCGCTCGCGCCGCTCACGCATGCGGCCGGCGTGTTGTGCCTGCCCGTGATGGCGCTGGGCGGGCGCGTGGTCATCATGCCCAAGCCCGACCTGAGCGAGTTCCTTTCGCTCATCGAGCGCCGGCGTGTCACCCACACCTTCCTGCCGCCGACGCTGATCTACATGCTGCTGCAGCACCCGGAGCTGGCGCAGACGAAGCGTGATTCGCTGCAATGCTTCTGGTACGGCGCCGCACCCATGTCGGCCGCGCGGCTCGAAGAAGCGCTCGACAAGATCGGCCCCGTCATGGCGCAGCTCTTCGGCCAGACCGAGGCGCCGATGATGGTCTCGATGATGCCGCCGCGCGACCACTTCAACGCCGACGGTTCGGTGGCGCGCCAGCGGCTGGCCTCGGCGGGGCGGCCCGGTCCACTGGTGCAGGTCGGCATCATGAACGGCGAGGGCGCCTTGTTGCCCACGGGCGAGAGCGGCGAGATCGTGGTGCGCGGCTCGCTCGTGATGCGCGGCTACTACAAGGACCCGAAGGCCACGCAGGAGGCCTCGCGCCACGGCTGGCACCACACGGGCGACATCGGCTACCTCGATGGCGAGGGGTTCCTTTACATCGTCGACCGCGCCAAAGACATGATCATTTCGGGCGGCTTCAACGTCTACTCCGCCGAAGTGGAGCAGGTGCTGATGCAGCACCCCGACGTGCAGGACAGCGCGGTCGTCGGCCTGCCCGACGAGAAGTGGGGCGAGCGCGTGGTGGCCGTGCTGCAGCTGCATGCGGGCCGCAGCGTGGATGCCGAGGCGATCAAGACCTTCGTCAAGTCGCGCATCGGCAGCGTGAAGGCGCCCAAGCAGGTCGAGGTGTGGGCCGACCTGCCGCGCTCCAAGGTCGGCAAGGTGCTGAAGAAGGAAGTGCGCGCGTCGCTGCTGGAGAAGCTGCAGTCGCCCTGATGCTGATTCAGTCGCGCTGGTAGTGCCCCTGGTGGGCCTGGCGCAGCTCGAACTTCTGGATCTTGCCCGTCGAGGTCATCGGCAGCGCGGGCAGGAAGACGATGTCCTTCGGCACCTCGAAGCCGCCGAGGTGTTCCTTGCAATGCGCCGTGAGCGCGGCTTCCGAGAACTCCGCCGGCGCATCGGGCCGGCGCGTGACGAAGGCCGTGATGGCCTCGCCCCAGCGCTCGTGCGGCAGGCCGACCACCGCCGCATTCAGCACGGCCGGGTGACGCAGCAGCACCTCCTCGACCTTGAGCGAAGGCACGTTCTCGCCGCCCGACTTGACCATGTCCTTGAGCCGGTCGAGAAAGATCAGCTGCCCGTCGTCGTCGAGCGTGCCCAGGTCGCCCGAGTGGTGCCAACCGAAGCGCTGTGCGTTCGCCGTGGCCTGCGGGTCCTTGTAGTAGCCGAGCATCACGTTCGGCCCACGAAAGACGATCTCGCCGACCTGGTTCGGTGCGAGCAGCTCGCCCTCGTCGCCCATCACCGCGACCTCGTTCACCAGCGTGCCCACGCCCCAGTACGAGCCGAAGCGCTCGCGCTGGCGGTGGGTCTCGAAGATGGTGGCGCCGGGGTACATCTCGGTCTGCCCCGAGGCGAGCGCGAAGTTGGGGCAGAAGGTGTCGAGCAGGCGCAGCAGCAGCGTGCGCGACATCGGCGCCATCGCATACACGCACAGCCGAAGGCTCGACAGGTTGCGCGATGCGCGCTGCGGGTGTGCGAGCAGCGCGCCGTACATCATCGGCAGCCCGACCGTCACCGTGATCTGGTGGCGCTCGATGGCGGCGAGCATCGCGCCCGGGTCGAAGCCGCGCAGGATGACGTTCGTGCCGCCCACCGCCAGTGCCGACATCAGCACCGTGTGCTGCCCGCAATGAAAGAGCGGCAGCACGTTGCTCCACACATCGTGGTGCGTGGGGCTGCCGCCCCATTCGAGCATGTTGCTCATCAGCACCGAGTGCACCGAGGCGTGCGAATGCATCACGCCCTTCTGGCGGCCGGTGGTGCCGCTGGTGTACATGATGAGCGCGAGCTGGTTGGTGTCGATGGCCACGTCGGGCAGCATGGCCGGGCCTTGCGCGATGGCCTGCGCCACGGTGGGCACGCCGGGCGGCGGCGTGTCGCCGTCGAGCACGCACAGCAGCGGCGAAACGGCCGTGGTGTCGAGCAGCTGGCGCAGTTCGGGTTTGGCGTGCAGCGCGGTGTCGATCACGAGGTGCCGCACCTCGGCGTGTTCGAGGATGTAGCCGATGGCATCGGCCGCGAGCGCCGTGTTGATCGGCACCCACACGAGGCCCGCCTTCTGGATGCCGAGCAGCGCGACCACCATCTCGATCGAGTTGTTGCACAGCATGCCCACGCGCTCGCCGCTGGCCAGGCCGAGGCCCAGCAGGTGGTGCGCGAAGCGGTTCGAGGCGGCGTCGAGCTCGGTGTAGCTCATGCGGTGCTCACCCTCGATGAGCGCGGTGCGCGCGCCGAAGCGCCGCGCGCTGCGGTGAATCACGTCGCCCAGCGCAATGCGGGCGATGCGCTGGAAAGAGGAAGGCGAGGGTGTGGTCTCTGGGCGGGCGGCGGGCATGGCGTCGTGTCTCCGGTCGTTGTGGTGTCGATCGGAGCGCAGACTAAGACCGGCACCGCCTGCCGGTCTTGCGAAGAGTGGCTATGCGGCGCCTGCCCGGCCGCATCGGGCAACGTCAGAAGCGCGCCTTCACGAAAGCCGAAGGCCCTTGCAGCCGCACCTTGAGGCGCGAATCGGCAAAGCTGCCGTCGCGCGTCAGGTCGATGTTGGTCACGCCGTACGACAGCACCAGGCCCACGTTCTTCACGGGAAACCACTCCACGCCGGCCGATGCGTTGTAGATGTTGCCGTGGAAGCGGCCGCTGCTTTTCCACACGCCCGAGGCATCGGCGAACAGCCGCAGGTCGGGCGTGATCGCGTGGCGCACGCCGATCTCGAGCAGGGGCGCGATGGCGTTGTCGCTCGAGCGTTCGCTGACCGAGCGCACCTGTCCGTTCACGCCGACCAGCGCGCTGGCACCGAAGGTCGCGCGGTAGTAGGCCGCGCCGGCGCCCAGCCCGAAGACGGTGTTGCCCGACCCGAGCCACCACTTGTAGGAGAGCTTGGCGAAGTCGAGCTGCGCCGAGAGGTTCGCGTTGCCGATGGCGCTCAGCGCGCCGAAGCCGCCGATCGTGGTGTTGGCGCCCACCTGCCCGTCGTAGTCGCGCTTGTAGCGGTAGTAGTCGAAGGAGATGCCCTGGCTGTCGCCGATCAGCACGTCGGCCGTGATGCGGGGCATGGTCACGCGGCCCGGCTTGAGTTCGTTCGAGCGCAGCACGCCGTAGGGCGTTTCGACCGAGGCGCTGAACTTGGGGTCGGCATTGAAGGCACCGACCGAGAAGCTGAAACGGTCCAGCGCCGGAGAGGGTTCGGCCGTCGCGGCGACAGGCGCGGCGATGGAGGTGATGAGAACGCCGGCAGCAGCCAGCGCGCCAGGGACGCCGCGTGAGCGCGAACGAGGCAACAGCATGAAAGAAATCCTTCGGGTGAAAGACGCCTCGGGCCTGCGCGTGTGTCGCGACGCCTGCGGGCTGAGCTCCCTGGAACCGCACCACCT
>NZ_CALRZC010000316.1:0-7272 GCF_943372545.1 Variovorax sp. YR752
GAAATACGGCGGGGCAGGCGCCACCGTGCGCATCGGCACGCACACGGTCGACGGGCGTGCACAGCTCGTCGTGCAGGACGACGGCCCCGGCATTCCGAGCGCCGAGTACGCGCATCTCGGCGTGCGCTTTCATCGGCTGGACCACAGCACGCCGGGCCACGGCCTCGGGCTTGCGAGCGTGCAGGCGGTGGTGGCGCTGCATGGCGGGCGCCTGCAGTTCGGCGATTCCGGCCCGGGCCTGCGCGCGTGCATCGACCTGCCGACCGCGGACGATTGAGCGCGGCCTTCGTCGCCTCCTCGCGCCCCGAACATTGCCAAACGGCAATGCTTTGTTCATACACACCGCGGCGCTGAATTCCTAGGATCGCTGACGCACATCGTGTGCCGATCAACGCAGTTCCAGGAGACATCAACGGTGAGAATCAAGAGTCAGAGAGACTTCTGCTCGGGCGTGCTTTTCAGCGCCTTCGGCGTGGCCTTCGCATGGGGCGCCACGACCTACAACGTGGGCACCGGCGCCCGCATGGGCCCCGGCTACTTCCCGCTCATCGTGGGCATCCTCATCGCCTTCATGGGCGTGCTGATCACGTTCAAGGCCCTCACGGTCGAGACCGACGACGGCGAACCCGTGGGGCGCATCGCATGGAAGCCGCTGCTGTTCATCATCGGCGCCAACCTTGTGTTCGGCGTGCTGCTCGGTGGCCTGCCGAGCATCGGCCTGCCGTCGATGGGGCTCATCGTCGCGATCTATGCGCTGACCTTCATCGCGAGCCTGGCGGGCGACAGCTTCGGATGGAAGGGCGTGACCCTTCTCGCAACGGTGCTCGCGCTCGGCAGCTACCTGGCCTTCGTGGTGGCACTGAAGCTGCAGTTCCAGGTGTGGCCCACCTTCATCGCTGGTTGACCCGCGCAGAACAACAAGAAATCCAAGAGAACAATGGACCTGATTACCAATCTTTCGATCGGCTTCGGCGTGGCCTTCACCGCGCAGAACCTTGTCTATGCCTTTGTCGGCTGCCTGCTGGGCACGCTGATCGGCGTGCTGCCGGGCATCGGCCCCGTGGCCACCATCGCGATGCTGCTGCCTGCCACGTATGCACTGCCGCCCGTGTCGGCGCTCATCATGCTGGCGGGCATCTACTACGGCGCGCAATACGGCGGCTCGACCACCGCGATCCTGGTGAACCTGCCCGGTGAATCGTCGTCGGTGGTGACCGTGATCGACGGCTACCAGATGGCGCGCAAGGGGAGGGCCGGACCGGCGCTCGCTGCGGCGGGCCTGGGCTCGTTCTTCGCAGGCTGTGTCGGCACGCTCATTCTTGCGGCCTTCGCACCGCCGTTGACGGAGCTGGCCTTCAAGTTCGGCCCGGCCGAGTACTTCTCGCTGATGATCCTCGGCCTGATCGGCGCCGTGGTGCTGGCCTCGGGTTCGCTGCTCAAGGCCATCACGATGATCCTGCTCGGGCTGGCACTGGGCCTCGTGGGCACCGACGTCAACTCGGGTGTCGCGCGCTACAGCTTCGACATTCCTGAGCTCACCGACGGCATCGGCTTCATTGCGATCGCGATGGGCGTGTTCGGCTATGGCGAGATCATTGCCAACCTGGCGGTGCCCGAGCACGAACGCGAGGTGTTCACCGCCAAGGTCAAGGGCCTGTGGCCCACCAAGGAAGACTTCAAGCGCATGACGCCTGCCGTGCTGCGCGGCACGGCACTCGGTTCCGCGCTGGGCATCCTGCCGGGCGGCGGTGCGCTGCTTTCGGCCTTCGCGGCCTACACCATCGAGAAGCGCATCAAGCTCAAGCAGGGCGAAGTGCCCTTCGGCAAGGGCAACATCCGCGGCGTGGCGGGGCCGGAGTCGGCCAACAACGCGGGCGCGCAGACGTCGTTCATTCCGCTGCTGACGCTCGGCATTCCGCCGAACCCGGTGATGGCGCTGATGGTGGGTGCGATGACCATCCACAACATCCAGCCCGGCCCGCAGGTGATGACCAGCAACCCCGAGCTGTTCTGGGGCCTCATCGCCTCGATGTGGATCGGCAACCTGATGCTCATCGTGCTGAACCTGCCGCTGATCGGCATCTGGATCAAGCTGCTGACCATTCCCTACAAGTGGCTCTTTCCGTCGATCGTGCTGTTCTGCGCGGTGGGCGTGTACTCAGAGAACAACAACACCTTCGACGTGTGGATGGTCGCCATCTTCGGCATCGTGGGCTACCTGTTCCTGAAGCTCAAGTGCGAGCCCGCGCCACTGCTGCTGGGCTTCATCCTCGGGCCGATGATGGAAGAGAACCTGCGCCGCGCGCTGCTGCTGTCGCGCGGCGACTGGAGCGTGTTCGTCATGCGCCCGCTGTCGGCGGGGCTGCTGGCTGCTGCCGTGCTGCTGCTCATCGTGGTGCTGCTGCCTTCGGTGAAAGCCAAGCGCGAAGAAGCCTTCGTGGAGGAGTGACGACGCGCGTCACCCGCCGAACAGTCGCCGCATCCATCCGAGCTTGACCTGCCCCGCGGCCCCGCCTTGCTGCACCGCCTGGCGGACCTGCGCATGCACGAGGACTTCGGCCGATGAATCCGTCGTCCGCAAATGCGCTTTCACGGTCGCCACATACGCGCCGTCCTCATGGCGGATGTGATTGAACAGCCACCGCGAGAGCATGTCGTGCAGCTCGGCCAGCACCTCTTCGCCGGACTCGAAGCGTGCGCGAAATTCGGTGACGCGGCGCACGAAGATCTCGTGCACCTTCTTGTGCGGGCCCGAGAAGGGATAGCCTGCGTCCTCGATCATGGCTTCTTCGAACGCGAAGTGCGAGGCGGTGTAGTCGATGGTCTCTTCGATGATCCGGCCCACGACCTTGCGGTCGTTGGTGCGCCGGGCGTCGTCCAGCGCGTTGATGTACTGCACGATGCGCTGGTGCTGCGTGTCGATCTCATGGATCCCCGTATTGAGCTCGGTCTTCCATACAAGGTGGGCCATGGTCTTCAGAACTTTGCAGGTGGATGTAAAGGTCCAGTATCGGCAGCCGAAAGCGGCACGCGGTTGATCTGAATCAAGCGCGTCCGGGGGGTGCAGGAGAAAGAAAGACAATCGTCTCGTGACGCCCGACGAAGACCCTCACCACAACCCGCCCGCTGTTGTCGAGCCCCGGCCGTTGCCGCTCGTCGTGCGCTGGCTGCTGATGGTCTTTGCCGTGCTGTGCCTCGTGCTGGCCGCCATCGGCGTGGTCGCGCCGGGCATGCCGACCACGGTCTTCGTGCTGATGGCCGCATGGGCCGCCGCGCGCAGCTCGCCGCGGTTGCACCGCTGGCTGCTGAACCACCGGCTCTTCGGCCCGCTGCTGCGCAACTGGGAAAACGGCCGCACCGTGAGCCGCCGCGCCAAGTGGAGCGCCACCGCGGCGATGGCGTTCTGCGCGGTCGTCATCGGGTTCACCGCGCACAAGCCATGGCTCGCGGGTGTCGCCATCGGGTCGATGGCGGTCGTGCTGGCGTGGCTGTGGCGGCGGCCAGAGCCGCCGCAGCAGCAGGGCTGCTGATCAGCCCTTCGCCAGCTCCGCGCAGATGGCTGGGTTCCAGTGGAAGCTGCGCGCCTTGTAGTCGGTGTCGAAGATCACCTTGTAGCGGCAGCTCGTGGCGCCGCCGCCCGAGCGGAAGTGGAAGACGTAGTCCCACTCGCGCACGGCCGCCATGCCTTCGTCGAAGTGCGGACGGCCGATGAGGGCGTACAGCTGGTCCTTGGTCGCGGCGGGGCCGATGGCGCGCAGGTTCTCGCGGTTCGGAAAGCTGCCTTCGGTCTGCCAGGTCTGCTGTTGATCAGCGCCGGGCCAGACGAGTTCGGTGGCCTTGCCGTCGCTGTCGATGCCGCGGCTCACGTACGAGGTGCAGCCGGTGAGCGCCAGCACGGTCAACAGCGTGGCGATGGGGAAGAAGGTGCGGGTCATGAGAGAAGAAGTCCTGTGGCCTGGATCGATGGCGGTTCTGTGGCTCATGCGTCTCACCACTGGAAGCCCGCACCAGCCGACACGCCGACGTTGCCGCGCGAGTTGGCCGAGCCGGTGAACTTCATCACCCACTTGCCGTTGTCCGAGATGCTCGAGAAGCCCAGCGCGACGGCGCTCTGGCCTTCGTAGCCGGCCACGCCCGCCGCGAGCATGTTCTTGCCCGGCATGTAGGCCTGCGGCATGCCGGCCATCGCCATCGCACCGGCCGTGCCGGCGTTGGCATCGCGCTGGTTCAGGCGGATCGCGTCGCGCCACTGCGCACTCTGTGCGTTCAGCTGGTTGACGTTGACCGCATCCGTGCCGGCCACGCCGGGCGCCACATTCGACACGGTGGTGCCGTTCGGCGCCTGCCCGTTGCCCAGCACGATCTGGTTGTGGTTCACGCTGCCATCGACGTTGGTGACGTAGTTGACCGCGCCGGCCTGCACCGCCTGCAACTGGCGCACGTTCACTGCGTCGGTCGCCTGCGTGCCGCCCGCGACATTCGTGATCTGCCGTTCGCCGCCCGCGCTGCCGACCGAGAGCGCGCCCTGCGTCGAGCCCACGGCGATGTTCGAGAAGCGCTCCTTCTGGCCGCTCATACCCGCGCGATCGGCGACGGCGCCAGCGCCCAGCGCCACGCCATTGACTGCGCTCGCCGTCGCGCCGGTGCCGATCGCCACTGCGGACGCGGCCGATGCGGTGCTCTGGCGTCCCATGGCCACGGCCGATTCGGCGTTCGCGGTGGCGCGGTCGCCCACGGCGACGGCGCTGTCGGCCAGTGCCTGCGTGTTCGCGCCGAGTGCGGCGGCGTTGATGCCGTCGGCAATCGCCTTGTCGCCGGCCGCGAGGCTGCTCTTCTTGCGCGCCTGCGTGTTGGCGCCGAGCGCGGTCGAATTGATGTCGCTCGCGGTGGCGCGGTCGCCCGCCGCCAGGCTGCTGGTGGCCACCGCGGTGGTGTTGGCGCCGATGGCGGTGGCGTTGGTGCCGAAGGCCTGCGCCACATTGCCCACGGCCGTGCTGCTGACGCCCGCGGCCACGGTGGTGGAGCCGATGGCGGTGGCGTAGGTTTCGGTGGCGCGCGCGTCGGAGCCCGCGGCCACGCTGCCAAAGCCGGTGGCCTTGGCAGACGTGCCGCCGAGCAGCAGGGCGTCGCCGCCGAGGTTGCCGTTCACCATGCCCTGCAAGGCCGCGGCATCGGGGCCGCCATTGACGGGGTCGGTCGGCACGCCGGTGATGAGCGCGAAGCCGCCGTTGCCGTTGGGCACCTGGCAGGCCCATGTCGGGCCGGCGCTGCCCGAGCTGCATACCGCGCCCGAACCGGTCGTGTAGCTGGCGCCGCCCAGGCTCACGTCGGCCCAGGCCGATGGTCCCGCGAGGCTGGCGGCCAGTGCGAGCACGGCGCCCGCGATGCCTTGGGTTTTCTTCTTGTGGACGAATGCGACGCGCGCACCGATCCCCACGTGCTGGATGACGTGTTCCATGGTTTTCTCTGCTCCCTGAGATGGCGCCTGATGGCGCGCTTGATGTGTGACGCTTCGACTGTATGAATCGGAGGCCGCGCGAACCTAGGACCTAATTCACAATAAATGTGAAGGTACCGAAAGCAAATGTTGCTTTCCAACCCGCATTCACACTTCCCTCAGGAGATCGCATGAAACCCCAGCCCATCGAGCACGCCGCCGCTTCCGACGAAGTCCGCGCGGTGTTCGACGACATCAAGACGTCGCGCAACGTGCCCGACGTCAACAATTTCTGGAAGTACCTGGCCAACGACCCGGCCACACTGAAGCGCACCTGGGCCAGCCTCAAGGAGGTGATGGCGCCGGGCGCGCTCGATCCGGTGGTCAAGGAAATGGTCTACCTCGCGGTGAGCGTCACCAACAACTGCGGCTACTGCATCGCGAGCCACCACGCGGGCGCGGAAAAGGCCGGCATGACGCCGGCCATGTTCGCCGAGCTGATGGCCGTGGTCGGCATGGCGAACGAGACGAACCGGCTGGTCAACGGCTACCGCGTGCCGATTGACCCGGCTTTCGACAAGTAAGCCCGCTCAACCGATCGTCATCAGGCTCGCATTGCCGCCCGCCGCGGCCGTGTTGACGCTCAGCGCGCGCTCCAGCACCAGGCTTTCGAGCGGGATGCCGGCGTCGCCGGGTGCGAAGCCGCGCACGCCGACGATGGGGCCGGGCCGCGCCGCCACCTGCTGCAGCACGATTGCGAGGTGGCCTGCGTCGCCGTGGTGCAGCACGGCATCGAAGACCACGGTGGGCGCGCGCCAGTCGTTGGCGAGCACGACCGCGTGGCGCGCCTCGTCGGGCAGCGCGGCCAGCAGCGTGTGCGCGCCGGGCGCATCGGCCGGCCAGATGGCGGTGCTGCCGACCGACAGCACGGCCGCCAGTTGCACGAGTCGGTCGGCCTCTGCATCGGCAAGGCACAGCACGGCCTCGCGCGGCTGCAGCGTGTAGACGTTGCGCTCGCCGGTCGGGCCGGCCAGCGTGCGCGCGCGGCCCACGGGCGCAAGGCTGGCGAAGCGGCGGCACTGCGCGGCGAGTGCGTCGCGGCCCGTGTCGCGCGCCCAGGCTTCGAGCGCTGCGAGGCCAGCGTTGAACGGTGCAGCGGATGCGTCGCCGTCGGCCACGGCGCGCGCGAGCACGTCGTCGGGCCGCGCCGACAGCAGGCGCGCCATGTACAGCGGCCCGCCGGCCTTCGGCCCGGTGCCCGACAGCCCTTCGCCGCCGAAGGGCTGCACGCCCACCACCGCGCCGACCATGTTGCGGTTCACGTAGACATTGCCGGCCTGCGCCTGCGCCACCACCTGCGCGATGGTTTCGTCGATGCGCGTGTGCACGCCCAGCGTGAGGCCGTAGCCGCTGCCGTTGATCTGGCCGATGAGCGCGCCGAGGTCGCGGCGGCGGTAGCGCAGCAGGTGCAGCACGGGGCCGAACACCTCGCGCTCCAGCTCGCCCAGGTGGTCGAGCTCGACCAGCGTGGGCAGCACGAAGGTGCCGTGGCGCGTGTCGTGGCCGAACTCGCGGCCCTGGCGGAACACGCGCCGTCCGCGCCCGCGCATGCCGGCGATGTGGCGCTCGATGCCGTCGCGCGCCTCGTCGTCGATGACGGGGCCCACGTCCACCGCGAGCCGCGCGGGGTTGCCGATGCAGCTCTCGGCCATCGCGCCCTGCAGCATTGCGACGAGGCGGTCGGCCGCTTCTTCCTGCACACACAGCACGCGCAGCGCCGAGCAGCGCTGGCCCGCGCTGTCGAAGGCCGAGGCCATCACGTCGGCCACCACCTG
>NZ_CALRZC010000317.1:0-7239 GCF_943372545.1 Variovorax sp. YR752
TCACCTGCCAGAACGACACCGGCCAGGTGATGTACATGAACTACTGCGTGTACGTCTACCAGGGCAGCGAGATCGCCGGCTACGCCCCGCGCTACATGACCAACTGGAACGGCGCGCAGATGGCCTACAACATCTATGCCGACGCAGCCCGCAGCGGCATCGTCGGCCCGCCCCCGGGCGGCGGCACCTACGCCAGCGCGGGGGGCTCGTTCGTGCTGCCGGCCAGCGGCGGCAACGTCGCGTTGAACATTCCGCTCTACGGCCGCGTGCCGTCGGGGCAATCGCTGGTGGCGGGCAGCTACCAGTCCAACATCTACAACTCCGAGGTCGTCTGGGGCATGAAGAGCGGCAATGCGCCCGACAGTTGCACCGCGACTTCGGCCAAGTACGTCGGCAGGACGACCTTCTACACGCAGGTCACGGCCACCTATTCCAATGCATGCACCGTCAGCGTGGCGGCCACCGACCTGGACTTCGGCAGTGCCAACTCGCTGGCGTCCGCGGTCAACGGCACGGCCGCCATCACGATGGCCTGCCCGCCGAGCACCGCCTGGAAGGTGGGGCTGAGCAATGGCGCGAACGTGGCGGGGACCCAGCGGCGCATGGCGGGCGGTGCAGGGGGTTCAGGTGGCGCAGGCGACTACATCCGGTACGAGCTGTACCGCGATGCCGCGCGCTCGCTGCGCTGGGGCAACACCGCCGGCACGGACACGGTCGACGGCAGCGGCAACCCCGGAAGCGCCATCCCGGTCTATGGACGGGTGCCGGCCCAGACCAATGTGACGCCGGGCAGCTACAGCGACACGGTCACCGTCACGGTGACGTACTAGAGCCCGTCAGGCGTCGTTGCGAAGCGGCGCGTGGCGCTGCTCCGCATAGGCCTTCAGCGACTGCATGGTCCGAGGCAGCCCCTTGCGAAGTTGCTTGGCAACGCCGGGCCCGAACAGGAAGGCCAGGCCGCCCGTGAACCACACGCGGTGCGCGACTTCCGAGCCACCGGCGACCGGCGACACCGTGTGCTCGAAGTGCATGCGGAACAGGGGGATGTGGCCTTCGACGGTGAACGATCGGCCCTCGGTGCGCTCCGTGACGGCCATCGGCACGCCCATGCCTTTGCTGGGAACGATCCGCCCCTTGGTTCCCACAGCGAAGGGACCGTTGAGCCGGGCCTGCTTGGTGTCCGGGTCCCACAGATGCCATTGGTCGACCTCGCTCCAGATGTGGTCGATGACCGTGGGCGGGACTGCGATGTGGATGCGTTCTTCGATGTGCATGAGGAGGGTCAGGAGTAGGCGCGAAGCCTAATGCACTGCGTCCCGCAGAACCTGCGATGCAGCCTCGGCGACGAGGGACATTGAGGCGCCAACCCCGGGGCTTCAAACCGGCGCGTAGGCTCCCGTACCGCCGGGCCAGGCCGTCAGCACCTCGTACCCGTCGGCCGTCACCGCCACCATGTGCTCCCACTGCGCGGACAGCGAGCGGTCTTTCGTCACGACGGTCCACCCGTCGGCCAGCTGCTTCGTTTCGGCGCGGCCCGCATTGAGCATCGGCTCGATGGTGAAGACCATGCCCGGCTCCAGCACGAGGCCCGCGCCGCGCCGCCCGAAGTGCAGCACCTGCGGTTCGTCGTGGTAGATCTGGCCGATGCCGTGCCCGCAGTACTCGCGCACCACGCTGAAATGCTCGCGCTGGGCAACCGACTGGATGGCGTGGCCCACATCGCCTAGCGTCGCGCCGGGCTTCACCTGACGGATGCCGGCGCACATGGCTTCGTACGTCGTCTCCACCAGGCGCCGAGCGAGCACGCCGGGCTCGCCGACGAAGAACATGCGGCTGGTGTCGCCGAACCAGCCGTCCTTGTTGACGGCGACATCGATGTTGACGATGTCGCCCTTCTTCAGGATCTTGTCGGGCGAGGGGATGCCGTGGCACACCACCTGGTTGACCGAGGTGAGGATGGTCTTCGGATAGCCCAGGTAGCCCACGTTGGCGGGAACGGCGCCTTGCACCTTCACGATGTGGTCGTGGCAGAGTCTGTCGAGCGCATCGGTGCTCACACCGGGCACGACGTGGGGCTCGATCATGGCGAGGACCTCTGCAGCCAGCTGCGCGGCCCGCCGCGCCATCACCAGCTCTTCGGTCGACCGGAGGGGAACATCGTGTGCCATCAGTGCTGCTTGCCGTTCGCGGCAGCGCGAGGCTTGCCGGGTGGGGCGGCAATGTCCAGGCCGCCCGAGAGCTCGGCCTGGATCAGCAGCTGGCAGACCTCCCGGTAGTCCAGGTCGGGGTGCATCTCGGTCAGCATGCCGACCCGCATCCAGTGCTCTGCCTGTGCATTGATCGACCGGCTGAGGGCGTTGCCCGCCACGCGCAGGTTCTCGTGCATCAGGTCCGAAATCTTGACGATGCCCATGGGCGACCTCTCTGTATGAAACGTATACGGATTATATGCATTTCATATGGTCGATCGTTGCTGAGGCCGAAGGCCCCGGCGTCAGGCGCGCTTGGCAGAGGCCCCGTGCAGCGTGCCGTGCACATGGCCGGCGTGCTGGCCGAAGGGCTCGGGCGTGAGCGCGGCGGTGTCCAGCTCCTGCAGGATGCCGCAGGCACTCGCTGACTCGGGGCCGCCGCACTGCAGGCGCAGCGCCTTCAGCTGCTTTTCGAGCGTCTTCAGCTCGGCGATGCGCGAGGCCACGTGGCCGATGTGGTCGTCCAGCAGCTGGTTCACTTCGCCGCAGTCGTCCTGCGGGGCATCGCGGAATTTCAGCAGGCTGCGGATCTCGTCGAGCGTCATGTCCAGCGAGCGGCAGCGCCGGATGAAGCCCAGGCGCTGCGTGTGCTCGTCGTCGTAGATGCGGTAGTTGCCGTCGGTGCGCGCGGGCGTGGGCAGCAGCTGCTCACGCTCGTAGTACCGGATGGTTTCGACCGGCGTGTTCGTGGCCTTGGCCAGTTCACCGATTTTCATGATGCGGCATCTCAAGGAAGTGGCAATCAGCGGTTGACTCTACACCTGCTTCAGGGTTTCCAATGAATGCATGACGAATCAGAACACCCTGAATCAGCCGGTGCCGCGTGCAGCGCCGCATGACCATGATCACGATCATCACGGGCACGACCATGCGCACGATCACGCGCATGCCCACGCCCCCGCAGCACCGGAAACAGCCTGCTGCGGCAGCTCCGTGTGCGGCAGCACCCCGGCGTCGACCGAGCCCGCCGACCTGCCGAAGGGCGCGGTGCTGTTTCGCATTCCCACCATGGACTGCGCGGTGGAAGAGTCCGAAATCCGTCGCGCCCTCGAACCCGTCGCAGGCGTGAAGGGCCTGCGCTTCCGCTTGGGCGAACGCACGCTCGCCCTCACGACCGAAGACGGCGCGCTGCCCGCCGCGCTCGAAGCCATCCGCCAGGCCGGCTTCAAGCCCGAGCCCGTGGCTGCGTCGGGCGCGCAGAAGGCGGAGCCCGCGCGCTTTGCCGGCATGTCGACCGGCCTCGCGCGCCTCGTCGCCGCGCTGGTGCTGGCCATCGCGGCCGAGACCGTGTCGTTTCTCGCGCTCGACGGCGTGGGCTTCATGGCTGCCGAGATGGGGCTCGCGCTCGCGGCCATCGCGCTGGCCGGCCTCGACACCTACAAGAAGGGTTTCGCCGCGCTGGTGCGTGGGCGCCTCAACATCAATGCGCTGATGGCCGTCGCCGTCACGGGCGCCTTCATCATCGGCCAGTGGCCCGAGGCCGCGATGGTGATGGCGCTGTACGCCATTGCCGAACTCATCGAGGCCCGCGCCGTCGACCGCGCGCGCAACGCCATCCAGAGCCTGCTCGCGCTCGCGCCCGAACAGGCCGAGGTGCGGCAGCCCGACGGCAGCTGGCAGACCGTGCGCGCCGACGCGGTGGCGCTCGATGCCGTGGCCCGCATCCGTCCCGGCGAGCGCGTGCCGCTGGACGGCGTGGTGCTCGAAGGCACCAGCGCCATCGACCAGGCGCCGGTCACGGGCGAGAGCATTCCGGTCGACAAGGCCGCGGGCGATGCGGTGTTTGCCGGCACCATCAACCAGACCGGCGCACTGGTGTTCCGCGTGACGGCCGTGGCGGCCAACACCACGCTCGCGCGCATCATCCACGCGGTCGAAGAGGCGCAGGGTTCGCGCGCGCCCACGCAGCGCTTCGTCGACAAGTTCGCCGCCATCTACACGCCCACCGTCTTCGTGCTGGCGCTGGCCGTCGCCATGCTCACGCCGTGGCTCATGGACTGGACCTGGGTGCAGGCCATCTACAAGGCGCTGGTGCTGCTGGTCATCGCGTGCCCGTGCGCGCTGGTCATCTCCACGCCCGTGACGGTCGTGAGCGCGTTGGCCTCGGCCGCGCGGCGCGGCATTCTCATCAAGGGCGGCACCTACCTCGAAGAGGCACGCAAGCTCAAGGCCGTGGCGCTCGACAAGACCGGCACCATCACCGAAGGCAAGCCCAAGCTGGTCGAGTCGGTGCTGATCGACAAGGCCGCGGGCGATGAAGGCGCGGTGTACGCGCTGGCCGCCAACATCGCCGGCCGCTCCGACCACCCGGTGTCGAAGGCCATCGCCCAAGGCCTGGGTGGGTCGGTCGAAGAAGTCGGCGACTTCACCGCGCTGCCCGGACGCGGCGTGCAGGCCACGCACGCGGGCCAGAGCTACGTGCTGGGCAACCACCGGTTGATCGAAGAGCGCGGCCTGTGCTCGCCGGAACTCGAAGCCGAGCTCAAGCGCCACGAAGAGGCCGGCCGCACCGTGACGCTGCTCGCATCCGAAAAGTCGGTGCTCGCGCTGTTCGCGGTGGCCGACACCATCAAGCCTTCGTCGCAGGCCGCCGTGGCCGAGCTGCGCGCACTGGGCGTGACGCCCGTCATGCTCACCGGCGACAACACCGCCACCGCGAAGACCATCGGCGCGCACGCCGGCATCGACGACGTGCGCGGCAACCTGCTGCCCGAAGAAAAGCTCGACGCCATCCAGGCGATGCAGCAGCGCTACGGCGCCGTCGCGATGACCGGCGACGGCATCAACGACGCCCCTGCGCTCGCCAAGGCCGACATCGGCTTCGCCATGGGCGGCGCCGGCACCGACACCGCGATGGAAGCGGCCGACGTGGTCATCATGAACGACGACCTGCGCCGCATTCCCGAGACCATCCGCCTGTCGCGCCGCTCGCATGCGGTGCTGTGGCAGAACATCACCCTCGCACTCGGCATCAAGGGCGTGTTCTTCGTGCTCGCGGTGTTCGGCAGCGCGACCATGTGGATGGCGGTGTTTGCCGACATGGGGGCGAGCCTGCTGGTGGTGGCGAACGGGTTGCGGTTGATGCGGATGCCCAAGGAGTGAATCTGCGCGAGGCATGAGGGCCTGCGGGGCAGGGCGGCGGTGGCACTAACATCGGCCGTCCTTTTCGCCCGCTCCGCGCCCCCGCCCATGTCCGTCACCACGCTCCTGCTGCAACTCGTCGTCATCCTCACCACCGCGCGCCTGTGCGGCTGGGTGCTGCGCCATGTGGGGCAGCCGAGCGTGGTGGGGGAGATGGCGGCGGGGCTGATGCTCGGGCCGGCGGTCATGGGCACGCTCTTCCCGTCGCTGCATGTGCAGCTGTTCGCCAAGGAGTCGCTGCAGGGGCTGTCGTCGCTGGCGACGGTGGGGCTGGTGCTGTTCATGTTCGTGGTCGGGCTGGAGCTGCGGGCCACGCGCAACATGCGCGCGCAGCTCAAGGCGGCCGGGGCGGTGGGCGTGCTGAGCGTGGCGGTGCCGGTGGTGCTGGGCATCGCGATCTCGCCGATGCTGCACCCCACGCTCGCACCGGCCGGCGTGGGCTTCTGGCCCTTTGCGCTGTTCATGGCGGCGGCGCTGTCGATCACGGCGTTTCCGGTGATGGCGCGCATCCTGAAAGACCGCGGCATGACGCGCACGCCTTTCGGCCAGCTGTCGCTGAGCGCGGCGGCGGTGGTCGATGTGTTTGCGTGGATCCTGCTGGCCTTCGTGGTCGCGACCATCGGCGCGGGCGAGGGCTATGCCGGCCTGCTCAAGACTTCGGTCGGCGTGGTGGTGCTGCTGGCCTTCCTGTTCTTCGGCCTGAAGCCGGCCTTTGCGTGGCTGCTGCGTGTGAAGGCGCCCGACGGCGAGCCGTCGACCACGCTGATGGCCTCGCTCATGATCGGCCTCTTGCTGTGCGCGCTGCTGACCGAATGGCTGCACCTGCACGCGGTATTCGGTGCCTTCCTGTTCGGCGCCTGCCTGCCGCGCGACGACCGCCTGCTGCGCTCGCTGAGCGAGCGCATCGAGCCCATTTCCATCGTCGTGCTGATGCCGCTGTTCTTCGCGCTCGCGGGGCTGGGCACCACGGCCAACGCGTTCTCGGGCGCGAGCCTGGGTGCGATGCTGCTGATCGTGGGCGTGGCCACCGTGGGCAAGATCGCGGGCGGCGCGGCGGGCGCGCGCATCGCCGGCTACAGCTGGCGCGACAGCCTGGCCACCGGCTCGCTCATGAACGCGCGCGGGCTGATGGAACTCATCGTCATGAAGATCGGCCTCGACGTCGGCCTGATCGGCCCCGAGCTGTTCACGATGCTGCTGGTGATGGCGCTCGCCACCACCGCGATGACCGGGCCGCTGATGACGCTGTGCATCGGCCGCAAGGCCCGGCCCGCCGAGACGGCGCACGCCGAGCCCTGAGCTCGCGCTTCAGCCGTTGCGGCGCATGCTGAACCCGATGCGCGTCTCGCCGCTCTGGCTCGACGCGAACACCTCGCCGCCATGCATGCGCGCGATCGCTTCGACGATCGACAGGCCCAGCCCATGGTGGCGCGTGGAGCCGTCGCGCGCCTGGGCTGCGCGGTAGAAGCGCTCGAAGAGGCGGGGCAGCGCCTCGGGGTCGATGGCCGCACCGCGGTTGACCACGGTGATGGTGTTGTGTTGGTCCCCAGGCCCGGCTGCGATCTCGATGCGCACCGTCGAGGCCGGCTCGGCAAAGCGGATCGCATTGCCCAGCAGGTTGAAGAGGGCGCGCCGGATCAGCCCCGCGTCCGCCTCGGCCACGGCCTCGCCGTGCACCTCGGCGCGCAGGCCGGCCTCGTCGAGCATGGCGTCGTAGAAGTCGATCACGTCGCGCGCCTGGTCCGCGAGATTCACCTGCGCCTTCGAGCGCGCCGAGGTGCCGCGGTCGGCCTTCGAAAGAAACAGCATGTCGGTCACGATGCCCGAGAGCCGACCCATTTCCTCGAGG
>NZ_CALRZC010000318.1:0-7225 GCF_943372545.1 Variovorax sp. YR752
CGACGGCCTGCACGCCGTGCTCGACGGTGGCCCCGAGACCGTCTGCCGGATCGACGCCGCGCGCGAGCGTGCGCGCGCCCTGTGCGACGGCCAGTCCGTCGTTGCCGCCTACGAGACAGCCTACCGGCGCGCGCAGGCCGCCGCCGTTCCCGGTCCTGCCGCGGCGACGGTGCCGACGGTTCCCCTGCGCGTGATGCATGTGCTCAACGAGCTGATGCCCTCGGGTGCCGAGGTGATGCTGCGCACCTCCGCCGATCATTGGCCTCAGCATGGCGTGCAGTGCCAGTTGCTCTCGCTCGGTGCCGAGCCCGGCCCGTATGCGGCACCGCTGCGCAAGGCCGGCTATGCGCTGCACCACCTGCCCTTCGAGCCCTCGCTGCGCTTCGTGCGGCGCTTCCAGGAGCGGCTGCGCGCCGAAGGCGTCGACGTCGTGCACCTGCATGTCGAGCGGGCCAGCATGTGGCTGGCGCTGGCCGTGCGGCTGGCCGGCGTGCGCTGCGTCGTGCGCACGGTGCACAACAACTTCCTCTTCCACGGCGGGCTGCGGCTGCGGCGGGTGGTGTCGCGCGCGGTCATGCGACTTCTCGGCACACGACAGATCGCCATCTCGGAGATGGTGCGCGAGACGGAACGCGAACGCTTCGGCAACCCCAGCATGGTGATCCACAACTGGTACGACAGTGCGCGCATCGTGCCGGTCGCCGACGCCCAGCGCCACCAGGCGCGCCACCGGCTGGGCATCGCCGACCCCTGCTTCGTCGTGCTGACCATCGGCAATTGTTCGGCGGTGAAGAACCATGCGTCGCTGATCGAGGCGCTGGCGCAGCTCGACCGCACCGACTGGTGCTACCTGCACATCGGCTGCGAAGAACCCGGGCACCCCGAGCGTGCGCTCGCCGAACAGCTGGGCGTGGCGGACCGCATCCGCTTCCTCGGCCTGCAGCAGGATGTGTCGCCGTACCTGCAGGCGGCCGACCTGTACGCCATGCCGTCGCGGCGCGAAGGGCTGAGCATCGCCTCGCTGGAAGCCATCGGCGCCGGCCTGCCGTCGCTGCTCGGCGATGTGCCCGGCCTGCGCGACCTGCAATCCCACTTCAGTTCGGTGCGGCTGAGCGCGGTGGACGCCGGATCGCTGGCCGCGGCGCTGCGCAGCGCGATGTCGGCGGCGCCGGAGGGCCTGCGTACCGCGGCGCATGCCGATGCCGCGCTGGCGCGCGAGCGATTCGGCGTCGAACGGGGCGTGGCCGCCTATGTCCGGGTGTACGGCAAGCGCCTGCGGCCGGCGCCGACCGAACCGCCGCCACCCCATCCCGACCCGGCGCACAGCGCACTGCCGGCAGGCTGAGCACATGCCGCTGACGAGCCTCCTCATGCTGGGCAGCGCCTTCCTGATGGTGGCGCTGTTCGGGCTGCTGATTCCGCTGCTGGTGGTGGGCAGCCAACGTTCACCGGTGTTCGGCGTGGGCGTGGTCGGGGCGCTGCACCTCGTCGACACCTGGTTCGTCGGTGCGCTCGCCCTGCCCCTGGGCCTGGCCGTCACCCCGTTCGACTTCGCCTTCGTCGTGCTCGCGCTGGCGACGATGGCTCGAGCGCGCCAGCTCCCGCTGGACGACCGCATCGTCCGGCTCTGGCTGGGCGCATGCGTCGTCTGGTTCGCGCTGTTCGCGATCGGTGCCGTGCTGCACAAGACGAAGGCCGGTGTGGAGTACAGGCCCTTCTTCTACCTGTCGGTCGGTGTCACCTACATGCTGTCGTTCCGGATCGACCCGGCAGCGGCGCGCCGGGTACTCGGCAACATCGCGCTGTTCGCCTGCGGCACCCTGCTCATCGCCATGTACCGCTGGGGCATGGACGCGCTGTCGCCCGGGCTGCACTACTGGCAGGAGTCGCCCGGGCAGTTCAATTGGCGAGTTATCAATGCGCAGCAGACCTTCATCCTGGTCGCACTGCTGCTGACCGGCCTGTCGGCGACCATGAACCGCTCGCGCGACATCACGGGCGCATGGTGGCTGCTGACACCGGCCTTCTTTCTCGCCGTCGTCGCCTTGCAGCATCGCACCAACTGGGTGGTCCTCGTCGCCGCGGCGATGGTGCTGCTGGCCGTGCAGCGCAGCCGCGCCGGCAGCCGCAAGGCACTGACGGTCGCGCTGCTGCTGGGGATGCTGGCGGTGGTCGCCGCGGGTTCCATGCTGGGAGGCTTCGGCGAGTCGATCCAGAACTCGGTGGCCGAGCCCTTCAAGCAGAAGAGCACGATCAACTGGCGCTTTGACAGCTGGCGCGAAGTGATTCGCAGTTGGGCAACCGGCGGCCCCGCGGTGTGGCCCTTCGGTTTTCCGTTCGGCAACGGCTGGCGGCGCTTCATCGAGAGTTCCGGTCAGACAGGCCTGTTCTGGGAGGTCTCTCCGCACAGCTTCTACGTCACGACACTGGCCCGCGGCGGCATCGTCGCGCTCGGTCTGGTGGTCACGTCACTGTGCCTGGCGGCCTCGCGACACCTGCGCAGGCAAGGCGGCGGCATCCAGCCCTGGCCCGATGCAGCGCTGATGGTCACGCTGCTCGCCGCGCAGTCGATCTTCTTCATCACCTACTCGATCATTCCGGTGGCCACACTGTTTCTCGGCCTGACACTCGGCACGGCGGTCAGGCCGCAGCGAAGCGAAGCGCCGGCAGTGCGCCGCCAGCCCGGCTGGCGCCTCGATGCGGAGGCGGCATGAAGAACGTGCTCGCCGGATTCCTTCTTGCGCTCGCCGGCCTGGTGCCGCCCCCGCCGGCCGGCGCGCAGCCGGCGCCAACGGCGGCGCGCCTGATCGATCCGCTGTTCTTCGGCATGCACATGAACATGGGCGCTGTCCGTGCGGGCTACGACTGGCCGCACATTCCGTTCGGAACGTGGCGGCTGATTCATGCGAACACCATCTGGGCCCGGCTCGAGCCGGCGCCGGGCCAGTGGCAATGGGAGGTGCTGGACCGCGCCGTCGCCGATGCGCTGGCCCACGGTGTCGAGCCGCTGCTGACGCTGGGCCATGCGCCCGACTGGGCCGCGAAGCGCAAGCCGGGGGCGCCGATCCCTCACGAAGGGCATGCGGCCTTCCCGCCCGCCGACCTGATCGTCTGGAGGCGATATGTCACGGCTGTCGCCGAGCGATACCGCGGCAAGGTCCGCTGGTACGAACTGTGGAACGAACCGCACTTCACCGAGACCGACAAGGTCGACTACGGCTTCTCGGTGAATGACATGGTGGCGCTGGCGCGCGAGGCGCGATCGGCTTTGCGCACGGTGGATGCCGGCAACCGGCTGGTGTCGTTCTCGCCCCCCGGCGCAGAACGTGGCATCCGCCGGCTCGAACTCTTCTTCGAAGGAGGTGGCGGCGCCCACATCGACGCCATCGGATTCCACTTCTACACCACGCCGCCGTCGCCGGAGGCCGTCCTGACACTGGCCGGTCGGCTGCGCGCCGTGGCCGCCCGGCATGGGCTGGCGGCACTGCCGATCTGGAACACCGAGGCAGGCTACCAGACTGAAGACCCGGAGCACGGCATCGCGCCGGGGCGCATCAACCGCCAGGGAGACCGCTACCTGAGCCAGGCGGAGGCCGCTGCCTTCGTGCCGCGCACGCTGCTGATGGCACTGCAGGGCGGCATCGAGCGCTACTACTACTACGGGTGGGCCTTGAAGGGCTACCAGCTCGCCACCGACCGTGGCCGTGTGCCCAGTGCGGCGGGCCTGGCCTATGCCACCAGCCACCGCTGGCTGCTCGGCATGCGATTTCGCGGCTGCCGCCAGCCCGGGCCGATGGTCTGGCGCTGTGCCATCGAGCGCCCGTCCGACGGACAGGCCGCCGAGGTGGTGTGGAGCGTGAGCGACGACAAGCTCCGCGTGCCGGCCGGTGAGGCGCGTTTCGCCGAGACCGTCTACGGCGAGACGCAGCCCCTCGTCGACGGCGAGCCACTCGCCGTCGGCGGCTCGCCGCTGCTGCTCAAGCGCCATGCGACGCGCTGGTCGCTCACGCCATGAGCTGGCGTCAATGGCGTGTCACCTCGCGCGGCCCCACTGCGGCCCGCGCACCCTCCCGCGTGCCTTTGCGATGAGCGCCTCCCCCACCCCGCCCGACCTGGCCGCGCTGGCCGTGCTGATGGCCTGCCACAACCGGCGCGCCAAGACCGAGGCCTGCCTGATCGCGCTGCGCGCCGCCGCGCAGGCGGCCGGGCTGCCCTATGCGCTGTACGTGTTCGACGACGGCAGCACCGACGGCACGTCGGAGGCCGTGCGCGCCGTCGAGCCGCAGGCGCACATCCTGCGCGGCGACGGCTCGCTGTTCTGGAACCGCAGCATGCACGCGGCCTTCGGCGAAGCGATGCGGCAAGGCCATGCTCACTACCTCTGGCTCAACGACGACACCACGCTGCTGCCCGAAGCGCTGTCCGAGCTGGTCTCGACCGGCCGGCGGGGCGGCCCTGCGGAGGTGATCGTGGTCGGCGCCGTGCGCGACCCGGCCAGCGGCCGGCTGAGCTATGGCGGCAGCCGGCGCGTGTCACCGCGCTGGCGGCCGTTTCTCGCCCGCTCGGTCGAACCCAGCGGCGACGCCGCGCCGGTGGACATCATCAACGGCAACGTCGTGCTGGTGCCGCATGCGCTGGCGCTGCGCCTGGGCAACCTCGATCCGGTCTTCGAGCACGCCATGGGCGACACCGACTATGCGCTGCGAGCGCGCCGGGCCGGCATCACCATCCTGCAGACCGGACGCTTCGTCGGCGACTGCAGCCGCAACCCGACGCGCGGCACACTGCGCGATCGCGCGGCGCCGCTGCGCCAGCGGCTGGCCGACGCGTTCTCGCGCAAGGGCTTGCCGCTGCGGTCCTGGTGGACGCTGTGCCGCCGGCATGGCGGCTGGCTGTGGCCGGTGCACTTCACCTGGGGCTACACCAAGGTGATCCTCGGCCGGAGCTGGTGACCGGGATGCGCATCCTGCTGTCCGCATTCGCCTTCGCGCCGAACACCGGCAGCGAGCCGGGCGTGGGCTGGCGCTGGGCCGTCGAGCTGGCACGCGAGCACGAGGTCACCGTCATCACCGACCCGTCGCGCGCAGCGAAGGTCGAACCGGTCCTCGCGGCGCAACCTCTGCCGCGCTTGCGTGTCGAGTACTGGCGCCCCGGCTGGCTGAGACGGATGCCGCTGAACGCACGCACCGCCCACCTGATGTACCTGGCTTGGCAGTTCGGTCTGCTGGTCAAGGCGCGGCAGTTGCAGCGCCAGCAGCCGTTCGACCTGGCGATGCACCTCACCTACGGCGTGTTCCGCCATCCGTGCTTTCTCGGCTACCTGGGCGTGCCCTTCGTGTTCGGGCCGGTGGGTGGCGGCGAGGACGTGCCCTGGGGCCTGAAGCGTTCGCTGGATCGCCGCGAGAAGCTGAAGGAACTGCTGCGCAGTGCGGCGAACGGTATCGCCCGCTGGGATCCCTTCCTGTGGCTGGCGCTGCGACGTGCCGACCTGATCCTGACCAAGACCGCAGACACGCGCGACGCCCTGCCGGCCCCCTGGCGGGCGCAGGCGCTGGTGTTCCCGGAGATCGGCATCGACGCCGCCGCCGGACGCAGTGCACCGCGGCGCGCGCCCGGCGAACCGCTGCGCGTGCTCTTCGCCGGCCGCCTGCTCGGCTGGAAGGGTGTGCACCTCGCGCTGCGCGCAGTGGCCCACGCACTGGCGTCCGGTGCCGACGTTCACTTCACTGTCGTCGGCTCGGGGCCCTGTCGCGACACGCTGCACACACTCGCCGGCAAACTCGGCCTCGGTCCGCAGCGGCTGCAGTGGCGCGAGCACATGCCGCAGGCCGAACTCTTCGCGCTGTATGCCGGCAGCCACTGCGTCCTCTTCCCGAGCCTGCACGACTCCAGCGGCAACGTGGTGCTGGAGGCGCAGTCGTACGGCCTGCCGGTGATCTGCATCGACCGCGGCGGGCCGGCCACGCTGGTCGGCCCGGGCACGGCCCGCGTCGTGTCGACGTCGTCATGCGACGAGGCCGAATTGGTGCAGTCGCTCGGTGCCGCGCTCGTCGAGATGGCCGGCGACGAAGTGCTTCGGCACGCCATGGGGGAGGCCGCGCTCGAGCATGTGCGGCACGCCGGCTGGGCGACTCGCGTGCAGGACGCCATGACCCTGATCCGCCGCGAGCTCGCACCGGCCTTCGCCGCAAGGGCCGTGACATGAACCGGCGGACCAGCACGATTCCCCGTGCCACCGAACCCGAAGTGGCCATCCTTCAGTACCGCCTGCTTCAGTACCGGGTCCCCCTGTTCGAACGCCTGCGCGCCGCCTGCGAATCGCGCGGCCTGCGGCTGCGGCTGGTGCATGGCCAGCCGTCCGCCGCCGAGGCGGTGCGCCGCGACACCGCCACGCTGCCCTGGGCCGATGTGGTGCACAACCGCTTCTGGCACATCGGCGGCAAGGACCTGCTCTGGCAGCCCTTCCCGGCGGCGCTGCGCCGCGCGCGCCTGGTGGTGATGATGCAGGAGAGCCGCATCCTGTCGAACTACCCCTGGCTGTTCGCGCCGGGCAGCCCACGCGTCGCCTTCTGGGGGCACGGCCGCAACTTCCAGAGCACGGCACCCGACGGGCTGCGCGAACGCTGGAAAGCCGGCCTGCGCAATCGCGTCGACTGGTGGTTCGCCTACACCGACTTGAGCGCGCGCATCGTCGCCGACGGCGGCTACCCGGGCGACCGCATCACCGTGCTGGACAACGCGATCGACAACGAGGGCTTCGCCACCGACCTCGCCACAGCCAGGGCTGAACAGGTGGCGGCCTTGCGCCAGCGCATTGGCGCCGAACCGGGCGCACCGGTGGGCCTGTACTGCGGCTCGCTCTACCCGGACAAACGCCTCGACCTGCTCGTGCAGGCCGCCCGGATGGTGCAGCGAGCGCGACCTGACTTCCGGCTCGTCGTGCTGGGCGACGGGCCGAGCCGGCCACTGATCGAAGACGCCGCACGCACACTGCCCTGGCTGCACTGGGCCGGTGTGCAGCGCGGCATCGACAAGGCGGCCTGGTTCCGCGCGGCGGACTGCTATCTCAGCCCCGGCGCCGTCGGCCTGCACGTGCTCGACGCCTTCTGTGCCGGCCTGCCGATGATCACCACCGACAGCGCGCTGCACGGCCCGGAGATCGCCTACCTCGCGTCGGGTCGCAACGGCTTCATCGTGCCGGCCGATGCGGCCGACTACGCGGCCA
>NZ_CALRZC010000319.1:0-7192 GCF_943372545.1 Variovorax sp. YR752
GCTGCCGCTGCCAGGCCGTGGCCGCCCAGCTGATGCGGAACTCGCAGGGTCGGAAGTCGAGCGCGTCACCGACCAGCGCATCGACCGCAACCTCCAGACAGGTCGTCATGCCACCACCTCCGCCACCCGCTCGCCCTTCTCGTACTGCGACAGCGACGAACACGCGCCGCACTTGCCGCAACCGGCCTTGATGTCCTTGGACAGCAAACCCGCTTCGGAGACCATCGCCCCCAGCGGCTCGAGGATGGACTTCATCCACGCCGCCTCCGGCGCAGGGTGGTCCTCCAGCGGCGTGCCGGCGATCGGCACGAAGGGCACGACGAAGGGGTAGACGCCGATCGCGACGAGCTGCTCGCAGATGGCCAGGATCTCCTCGCGCGTGTCGCCCAGCCCGGCCAGGATGTAGGTGCTGACCTGGCCGCGGCCGAACACCGCCACCGCCGCCTCGAACGAGGCCATGTACTTGGCAACAGGCACCTGCGCCTTGCCCGGCATGATCTGCTCGCGCACCGCCGGGCTGACCACCTCCAGGTGCATGCCGAGCGTGTCGATGCCGGCGTCCTTCAAACGCTGAAACCAGGCGTCGTCTTCCGGCGGCTCGCACTGGCCCTGCAGCGGCAGATCCACTGCGGCCTTGATCGCCCGCGCGCTGTCGCACAGCACCCGCGCGCCGCGGTCGTCGCCCGCCGGCGTGCCGGTGGTCATCACCATGTGCTTGATGCCGTCGAGCTCCACCGCCGCCTTCGCCACCTCGGCGAGCTGCTGCGGCGTCTTGTGCGCGATGGTGCGGCCTGCCGCGAGCGACTGGCCGATCGCGCAGAACTTGCACGCCTTGCGCCGGCTCTCGTAGCGGATGCAGGTCTGCAGCACCGTGGTGGCGAGCACGTCGGCGCCGTGCAGCGTGGCGATGTGCGAGTACGGCACGCCGTCGGCCGTGCTCAGCCCGTAGAAGCGCGGCTGCTTCGGGAATGCGATCTGCGCGATCGGGATGCTGCCGCGCTTGAGCGTCACGCGGCCCTCGGCATCCGGCGCCTCGGCGACGAAGGGCGAGGCCCAGGCGCTGCTGGTGTGCACCGGCACCATGATCGTGTGGCCGTCGATGGTCACGGCCTTGTGGTCCGACGGGCCCGCGCCGCCGCGGCGGCTGGGCGCGCCGGCGCCGGGGTCAAGCAGCCGCAGCCCGTACGACTGCAAGTCGGTCATCAGCGCCCGGGCGGCGCTCGACGGGGTCGTGCTCATGGTGTGCCTCGGTGGAAGTGGAAAGGAACGGTGTGGTGGCGCTCAGGCTCACCACCGGCGTGGCCGGGCGGTGATTGATCGCCAGCGCCAGCAGTTCGGGGCGGGCGTAGTGGCCCACCGAATCCATCATGCGTTTGCGCTTGGTGACCAGCGCCATGTCGAGATCGGCGACCACCATGCCCTCACCCTCGGTCAGCGGCTCGCCGAGATAGCGGCCCTCGGGCGTGACGATGGCGGTGTGGCAGCCGCCGCGCAGCGCGCCGTGCAGCGATTCGTCGGGCGTGATCGAACGCACCTGCTCATCGCTCAGCCACGCGGTGGCGTTGATGACGAAGCAGCCGGACTCCAGCGCGTGGTGGCGGATCGTCACGCCCATCTGGTCGGCAAAGATCTGGCCGACCAGCGAGCCGGGGAACTGCGCGCAGTGGATCTCCTCGTGCTGCGCCATCAGCGCATAGCGCGCCAGCGGGTTGTAGTGTTCCCAGCAGGCCAGCGCGCCGATGCGGCCGGCTGCCGTGTCCACCACTTTCAGGCCGGCGGCATCGCCCTGCCCCCAGACCATGCGCTCGTGGTAGGTCGGCGTGATCTTGCGGCGCTTGAGCACCAGCGTGCCATCGGCGTCGAACAGCAGCTGCGTGTTGTAGAGCGAGCCATGGTCGCGCTCGTTGACGCCGAGCAGCACGACCACCTCCTTCGCGCGGCAGCGCTCGGCCACCGCATCGGTGACCGGGCCTGGAACGACCACCGCGTGCTCGTACAGCCGCAGGTGGTCGGCGCCCTGCCGGCACGGCGGCTGCACGAAGGAGAAGTACGGGTAGTAGGGAACCAGCGTCTCGGGAAAGACGACGAGGCGCGCACCACGGGCCGCCGCCTCGTCGATCGCGCTGCAGACGCGGTCGATGGTGTTGGCCGGCTGCGCCAGATCGGGCGAGATCTGGACAGCGGCCGCGCGGACGATGCGGGAGGAACTCATGGCGGCGCCTCGTGCGATCACAGCGTCCAGGTGTCGAGGATGAACGCGTTCTCCTTGCGGTGCATCAGGATCAGGTCCAGCACGTCCAGCGGGTTGATCGGCTTGATGCCCTCGATCAGCGCGCCTTCGCCGTGGCCGTACAGCGCCTGCAGCGCGAAGCGGCAGGCGTAGACCTTGCCGCCCTCGGCGATGAACTTGCTGATCTGCTCGTTGAAGTTCAGGTGGCCGGGGAAGGCCGCGGCGCCCAGCGTCGGGAAGCCACGCTGCACGCCCAGCGTCACGCCCGGGCCGTAGAGCAGGATGGAGGTGTCGAAGCCCTTGCGCTGCAGCCGTGTGGCCTGCAGCAGGTTGACGAAGCCGATCGAACCTTCGAAGGCGACGGTGTGGAAGGTCACGAGCGCTTTCTCGCCCGCGTCGGCCTTCACGTCGGGGAAGACCTTCTCTTCGTAGTCGACGAGGAAGTCGCCTTTCTTGTTCGCGGGTTGGGTGACTTTCGGCATGAGGTGCTCCTTGCGGTGGTTGGGAAGGCAGGTGCCTCGCCTTCCGCATGCGCCATGCCATTGCGGCGCAGCGGCGTGCGATCAATCTGCGATCAAGCGCATATGTGCGAGGGCGCCGCCGTTCGAGCCCGCCGCGGCCGCCGCGCAGAGACCCTGAGCGATTCGTGGGTATCGGCACCAACAGCGCGCGCCGCCAATGCGATCAATGCACCCGATCAATGGGGGCTGTTGCACCAGCAGCGCGCGCGGGCACCGCTGCATGCAGGCACGGCCCATGCAACAAGCCGCCCACACCATCCGATCAATCGCATGAACAACCTCGCCGAGCGCTGGCGCCGCCGCCTGCAACAGAGCGATCAGCCGGCCTACCTGCTGATCTCCGAGCTGATCGCCGAAGACGTGCGCGGCGAGCGCCTCGGCCCGCGCGAGCGCCTGCCGACGCTGCGCGAGCTGGCCGAGTCGCTGGGCCTGAACTACACGACGGTGGCACGCGGCTATGCCGAGGCGCGCAAGCGCGGGCTGATCGACTCGCGCGCCGGCCAGGGCACCTTCGTGCGCGGGCGCGGGCCGTCGCTGCCGCTGCGCAACGGCACCAACGCCGAGATGACCATGAACCTGCCGCCCGAGCCGGACGACCCGGCGCTGGTGGCGCGCCTGCGCGACAGCGCCGCCGAGGTGATGCGCCAGCAGGACCTCTTCGGCCTGCTGCGCTACCAGGACTTCGGCGGCAACGCCGCCGACCGCGACGCCGCGGTGCACTGGCTGCGCCGCCGCCTGTCGGGCATCTCGGCCGCGCAGGTGCTGGTCTGCCCCGGCATCCACAGCGTGCTGCTCGGGCTGCTGTCGCAACTGGCGCGGCCGGGCGAGCTGGTCTGCGTCGATGCGCTGGCCTACCCGGGGCTGAAGGCGATCGCCGCGCAGCTGGGCATTGCGCTGCACCCGATCCCGCTCGACGACGAGGGCCCGGACATCGATGCGCTGAACCACGCCTGCAAGACGCTGGCGCCGAAGGCGATCTACTGCAACCCGACCTTCCTCAACCCGACGACGACGACGATGACGCTGGCGCGCCGCGAGGCGCTGGCAGACGTGGCGCTGCGCTACAGCATCCCCATCATCGAGGACGACGCCTACGGCTGGCTGCCGCGCAAGCGCGTGCCGCCGGTGGCCACCTTCGCGCCCGAGCTGACCTACCACGTCACCGGCTTCTCCAAGTGCCTGGGTGCCGGGCTGCGCAGCGCCTACGTCTGCGCGCCGAGCGAACGCCTCGCGCAGCAGCTTGCCGGCGCGATGCGCGCCACCTCGGTGATGGCCTCGCCGGTGACCAACGCGCTGGCCACCCGCTGGGTCGGCGACGGCACGGCCGACGCGATGCTCGAAGCCGTGCGCAACGAGAGCCTGGCCCGCCACGAACTGGCGCAGCGCCACCTGGCGCGGCACGGCGTGGTGGCGCAGCCCGAGGCCTTCCACCTCTGGCTGCCGCTGAACTCGGGCTGGAGCGTGGTCGAGTTCGCGTCCTACCTGCGCATGCAGGGCGTCGCGGTGGTGGCCAGTGCCGCCTTCAGCACCGACGGCAACCCGCCGGATGCCGTGCGCATCTGCGTCGGCGGGCCGCTGTCACGCGAGGACTGCGACCGCGCGCTGGCGCTGATCGCCGAGACCATCGAGCACCCGCTGCATCCGCATGCCACGGTGATGTGAACGGCAGCGGGCGGCCCGCGGCCGCGGCGCCGCCGCAAGGCCCCCCACGAATCGGGGAGGCCCCGACAGGCCGATGCGTGTGCGTGAAGTACGGCCGCTGCGCTGGATGTCACTTCTCATACAGTCTCGCCCACAAAATGATCAATCGATTCGAGGCAGTACGAGCATGTGGCAGCAGACAGAGAGGATCCGTGAGCAAGTTGGTCGGCCTGGCGAGATGCACGGGTTCCGCATGGCCGTGGCCGCCGATCGGGCAAGCGCCGCCGACGCAGAGTTGCGCCGACTCAGCGCGCTCGCACCATTGCTCGCCGATGAGCTGCTGGCCGCGTGGAGCGATCCCCCTCGGCTCGGACGCCTGATCGAGGCATGGCTCGGCGGCGAGTGGCAGGTCGACCTGGAGACCGACGCGCTGGTTGCGCTGGTCCGCCTCTACGAGCATCTCGAAGGACTGCGTCTCGTGGGCGAGCCCGACCCGAAGACCGGCTCAGCCATGCCCGGCGGGCGCGCCGGTTACTCCAACCCGTCAGCACAGTCGTGACGATGACTTCCTATTCGATCTGGATCTTCCTGGCCGGCCTGGCCGGCGCTCTGCTCCTGCAGGCGGGCCTGTTGCGAGCGCTGCATCGGCGCAGGCTGCAGGCACTTCAGTCCTGGCACGCCCAGGAGCTCATCGGCCTGCACGGAGAGTTCGAGCAGATGAGGCTTCGCATGCTCCAACTGCAGCGTGAACACCTCTCGCAGGCTCAGGAACAGGAGCGATTCGAACCCGCCGCGCAGGAGATCCAGCGCTCCGGGATGTCAGTGCGCCAGGCACTCGACCGCCAACTCGATGCCGACGCAGACATGGGCGCCGAGCCCTCTGCCGATGGGTTCGAGGACACGCAGATCCAGCCGCACGAAGCGAACCACCACGGTCTGTTGATGCAGTGAGTTGCCCGGCGAGGCGCCTGCGTCAACCCAGCCAGGTGGCCACGGCACGCCCGAGCGACCCCGGCACCGCCACCGCCATGAACACCAGCCCCGCCACCGCGCCGGCGGCATGCGCATCGTGGTTGATGCGGCCCAGGCCGGTGCGGCCGGCCAGCACGCTGTAGGCGAGGTAGCCGATGGCGAACAGCGGTGCGGGAATCGGGTACGGGATCGGCAGGATGTAGAGCGAGGAGCCCGGGTCGACGACGATCGCCGCGAACACCACCGCGAGGATGGCGCCTGAGGCACCGAGGCTCGAGTAGTTCGGGTTCTTGCGGTGGATCGCCCAGGTCGTCAGGCTGCTGGCCAGCAGGCCGAACACGTACAGCGCGACGAAGGCCGGCGTGCCCAACGCACGCTCAAGCCCAAAACCGAAGGCCCAGAAGCTGAAGCCGTTGAACAGCAGGTGCGGCAGGTCGGCATGGATGAAGCCGCTGGTGACCAGCGTCATCCACTCGCCGCGCGCGACCAGGCCGTGCGGGCGCAGCAGGTTTCGCTCGATCAGTTGCGGCTTGCCGTTCAGCCCGAGCAGGCTGACGACCACGATGGTGGCCAGCAGCAGCGTGGCGGCCGGGGCGCCGAAGAGAAAACCCAAGGGTTCATGCATCATGGGCGGCACTCTAACCACCCGATGGAGCGCGCTGCGTGAACGCACACTATGCGCTGATCGACGCCTTCCGCGAGCAGGTGCGCTGGTGCGACAAGCTCGGCTCGCCCTTCAACGCTCGATTGCTCGACTGGCTCGCCGACGACTGGCTGGCTGGCGGGCCGATGCGTGCGCTGATCCCTGAATGGACCGCTGGCCCGCCGGGCCAGGACCTGGTGCCGCTGCGCCTGGCCGGTGGGCTGCATGCGCTGGCACTGTCGGGCCGGCACCCGGCGCTTGCCGCGCTGTACCCGCCGGCCGCGAGCGGCTTCGATGCCGCGGCGCTGGTGCCGCTGCTGCAGCGCCTGCTGGTCGACGAGGCCGAACACCTGCGCGGCTACCTCGCCAGCGCGCCGCAGACCAACGAGGTGATGCGCAGCGCGGTGCTGATCGGCGGCTACGCGGCCATCGCTCAGGCCACCGGGCTGCCGCTGGCGCTGCGCGAGATCGGCGCCAGCGCCGGGCTCAACCTGCTGTGGGACCGCTTCCACTACACGCTGGCCGCGCAGAGCTGGGGCGACGCGGCGAGCCCGGTGCGCATCAACTCCGACTGGCGCGGCGATGCACCGCGCCTGCCCGGACACATCAACATCGCCGACCGGCGTGGCAACGACCTGCTGCCCGTCGACCTGCGCGACGGCGCCGCGGTGCAACGCCTGCGCGCCTACGTCTGGCCGGACCAGACCGCACGCGCCGCGCGGCTGCACGGCGCGATCGCGCTGGCGCAGCAGGAACGGCCCGTCGTCGATGCCGGCGATGCGGCCGCCTGGGTGGAAGCGCAGCTCGCCGCGCCGCGCGAAGGCGTGGCCACGGTGCTGGTGCACTCGGTCGTCTGGCAGTACTTGCCGCCGGCCACGCGCGAGCGCATCGAAGCGGCGCTCGCTGCGGCCGCCACGCGGGCGAGCCATGCGGCGCCGCTGGCCTGGCTGCGCATGGAGTTCTATGCGCCCGGCGCGCCGGCCGAACTGCGCCTGACGCTGTGGCCCGAGGGCCGCGAGCGCACGCTGGCCGCGGCCCATCCGCATGGCGAATGGGTGGAGTGGATCGGCTGAGTAACTGTGTCGTCAGTCAAGCTCCGGCGGGTGAGTCGGACCAAGGCGAGTTGGTCTTGACCATTGCGTTCAGGCAGGTGAGTAGCTTTCGCATGCAGGCGACCAGTGCGAC
>NZ_CALRZC010000320.1:0-7175 GCF_943372545.1 Variovorax sp. YR752
ATCGACCGCTACGACGGCCACCATACGCCCGGCCACGAGAGCGGCTACCCCGCCTTCCTGCGCGCGCAGGGCTACGCGGGCGACGACCCGTGGAGCAACTACGTGATTGCCGGCCTCGATGCGAACGGGCAGATCGCCAGCGGCTGGCAGATGCGCAACGTGCACCTGCCGGCGCGGGTGAAGCAGGAGCACTCCGAGACCGCCTACATGACCGACCAGGCGATCCGCTTCATGCGCGACCAGGGCAGCCGCCCCTGGGTGCTGCACCTGAGCTACGTGAAGCCGCACTGGCCCTACATGGCGCCGGCGCCTTACCACGCCATGTACCGCCCGGACCAGTGCCTGCCGGTGCTGCGCAGCGAGGCCGAACGGCGCGACGCCCACCCGGTCGTCGCCGCCTACCGGCAGCAGGAGGAGTGCGTCAGCTTCCAGAGCGACGAGTGCATCCGTACCGTGCGGCCGGCCTACCAGGGCCTCATCCGGCAGCTCGACGACCACCTCGGCCGGCTGTTCGACACCATGGCAGCGATGGGCCGCATGGACGACACGCTGATCGTCTTCACGGCCGACCATGGCGACTTCCTCGGCGACCACTGGCTGGGCGAGAAGGAACTCTTCTACGACACCATCCAGAAGGTGCCCTTCATCGTGATGGACCCGCGCCGCGAGGCCGATGCCACGCGCGGCCGCGTCGACGAGCGCTTCGTCGAGGGCGTGGACCTGGTGCCCACCGTGCTCGATTGCCTCGGCATCCCCGGCGCCTCGCAGCGCATCGAGGGCCGCAGCCTGCTGCCGCTGATTCGCGGCCAGGCGCCGCCCTGGCGCGACTTCGTCTACAGCGAGCTGGACTACAGCTTCCGCGAGGCGCGCGTGCGGCTGGGCAAGACGCCGCAGCAGGCGCGCGCCTTCTCGATCCGTGACGCACGCTGGCGCTACGTCTACTGGCTCGACGAACCCGAGCAGCTGTTCGACCTCGCCGCCGATCCCGAGCAGATGCAGGACCTCGGGCGCGACGCCGGCCACGAGCCGGTGCGGCGCCTGCTGCGCGAGCGGCTGCTCGACTTCCTGGCGCGGCGCAAGCACCGCACGACAGTGAGCGACGAGTTCGTCGAACAGCGCACCAACCGACACAAGCAGGCCGGCGTGTTCTTCGGCCAATGGTGAACCACGAGGAGACAGCATCCATGACCACCGCCCTGACCCGCCGCCGCTTCGCCGCCCTGGCCGGCGCGGCACTCGCCCTCGCCGCCGGCGCCGCCCCCGCACAGGACAGCGGCACCGTGCGCATCATCGTCGGCTACCCGGCGGGCGCCACCTCGGACTCGCTCGCCCGCGTGCTCGCCGAGCACATGCAGCGCACGCTGAAGCAGACGGTGATCGTCGAGAACAAGGCCGGCGCCGGCGGGCGCATCGCCAACGAGCTGGTGAAGGCGGCGCCGGCCGACGGCAACACGCTGCTGATGACCCCGGTGGCGACGATGGCCATCTTCCCGCACTCCTACGCCGGCCAGCTGCGCTATGACCCGGTGAAGGACTTCGCCCCGGTGGCGCACCTGAGCAACTTCCAGGTCGGCCTCGGCGTGGGCAGTGCGGTGCCGGCGAAGACGCTGGCCGAGTACGTCGCCTGGGCGAAGGCCGATCCGACGAAGAACGGCTTCTACGCCTCGGCGGCGCCGGGCAGCATTCCGCACTTCTTCGGCGTGATGTTCGCGAAGTCCGCCGGGCTGACGCTCACCCATGTGCCCTACAAGGGCACGGCCGCGGCGATGACGGCCGTGGGCGGCGGCGAGGTCAGCGCCATCTCCACCGTGGCGGCCGACATCCGCTCGCTGGTGACCGCCGGCAAGGCGCGGCTGCTGGCCGTGGCCGGCGAGCAGCGTGACGCCGGCTTCCCCGACGTGCCGACCTTCCGCGAACTGGGCTACGACCTGGTGGCCAGACCCTGGTACGCGCTGTTCGCGCCGGCCGGCACGCCGCCGGCGGCGGTCGATCGCCTGTCGAAGGCGGCCATGGCGGCGATCGCCGATCCTGCGCTGCACAAGCGCCTGGTCGACATGGGTCTGGAGCCCACCGGGCTGGGGCCGGAGCGCCTCGGCGCGATCCTGAAGGAAGACCTCGAGCGCTGGGGCCCGCCGATCCGCGCCTCCGGCTTCAAGGGCGACTGACACCACCCTGCTGTCTCCGCAGGGACAGGAAAAAAAGGCACGGTCGTGCTAAAACGCGGGTTGCCCTGCAAGCCCTGACGGAGACAAGCGAATGGACCTGAATTTCACCCCGGAGGAACAGGCGTTCCGGCAGGAGATCCGCGCCTGGGTGGCCGAGAACCTGCCCAAGGACATCAGCCACAAGGTGCACAACGCCCTTCATCTGACGAAGGACGACATGCAGCGCTGGGCCAAGATCCTCGGCAAGAAGGGCTGGCACGGCTGGGCCTGGCCGAAGCAGTTCGGCGGCCCCGGCTGGAACGTCATCCAGCGCCATCTGTTCGAGGAGGAGTGCGCGCTGGCCGGTGCACCGCGCGTCGTGCCCTTCGGGCCGGTGATGGTGGCGCCGGTGATCATGGCCTTCGGCTCGCCCGAGCAGCAGAAGCGCCACCTGCCCGGCATCATGAGCGGCGAAGTCTGGTGGAGCCAGGGCTACAGCGAGCCGGGCTCGGGCTCCGACCTCGCCTCGCTGAAATGCAAGGCCGAGCGCCGCGGCGACTACTACATCGTCAACGGCCAGAAGACCTGGACCACGCTCGGCCAGTACGGCGACTGGATCTTCTGCCTGGTGCGCACCAGCAGCGACGGCAAGCCGCAGACCGGCATCAGCTTCCTGCTCGTCGACATGAAGAGCCCGGGCATCACGGTGCGGCCGATCATCATGCTCGACGGCGGCCACGAGGTGAACGAGGTCTGGTTCGACAACGTCGAGGTGCCGGCCGACAACCTGGTCGGCGAGGAGAACAAGGGCTGGACCTACGCCAAGCACCTGCTCGCCCACGAGCGCACCAACATCGCCGACGTCAACCGCGCCAAGCGCGAGCTCGAGCGCGTCAAGCGCATCGCGAAGGCCGAAGGCGTCTACGAGGACGGCCGCTTCCGCGACGAGATCGCCAAGCTCGAGGTCGACATCGTCGCGCTCGAGATGATGGTGCTGCGGGTGCTGTCGGCCGAGAAGAGTGGCAAGGCGGCGCTGGACGTGGCGGGTCTCTTGAAGATCCGCGGCAGCGAGATCCAGCAGCGCTACACCGAGCTGATGATGCTGGCCGCCGGGCCCTACGCCCTGCCCTTCGTGAAGGAAGCGATGGAAGCCGGCTGGCAGGGTGACCAGGTCGGCGCGGCGCATTGCGCGCCGCTGGCCGCGACCTACTTCAACATGCGCAAGACGACGATCTACGGCGGCTCGAACGAAGTTCAGCGCAACATCGTCTCTGCCACCGTGCTCGGGAGCTGAACGATGGACTTCGATTTCACCGACGACCAGGAATCGCTGCGCGACGCGGTTCACCGCTGGGTCGACAAGGGCTTCTCCTTCGAGCGCCGCCATGGCATCGCCAAGGCCGGCGGCCGCACGCGCGAGGTCTACGCCGAACTGGCCGAGCTGGGCCTGACCAGCCTGGCCGTGCCCGAGGCGCAGGGCGGCATGGGCTTCGGCCCCATCGAGGCGATGGTGGTGTGCGAGGAACTCGGCCGTGGCCTGGTCAACGCGCCCTATGCGAATGGCGCGCTGGTCGCCCCCGCGCTGCTGGCCGCTGCGCCGGCCGACGTGCAGAGTGCATGGCTGCCGAAGATCGCCGATGCCTCGGCGCTGGTCGTGCTCGCCCATCAGGAGCGCGCGGCGCGCTACCGGCTGAACCACGTCACGACGAAGGCCGTGAAGGCCGGCGACGGCTGGACGATCAGCGGCGCCAAGAGCATCGTGCCGGCGGGCGACGAGGCCGATGCCTTCATCGTGCCGGCGCGCACCGCCGATGCCGATGCGGACGCGGCCGGCATCGCGCTCTTCCTCGTCGCAAAGGGCGCCGCAGGCCTGCAGGTGCGCGGCTACCCGACGCAGGACGGCGCACGCGCCGCCGAGATCACGCTGGCCGACACCCCGGCCGCGCTGATCGCGCTCGATGCGCTGCCGGTGCTGGAAACCGGCGTCGACGTCGGCCTCGCCGCGGTCTGCGCCGAGGCTGTCGGCGTGATGGACAAGCTGGTCGCCATCACCGCCGAGTACATGAACACGCGCAAGCAGTTCGGCGTCGCGATCTCGAGCTTCCAGGCGCTGCGCCACCGCATGGCCGACGTGAAGATGCAGCTCGAGCTGGGCCGCTCGATGAGCTACTACGCCAGCCTCAAGCTCGGCGAGGCACCGGCCGCGCGCCGCCGTGCGCTGGCCCAGGCCAAGTACCAGCTCGGCAACTCGATGCGCTTCGTCGGCCAGCAGTGCATCCAGCTGCATGGCGGCATCGGCGTGACCGACGAGTACATCGGCAGCCACTACTTCAAGCGCCTGACCATGCTCGAGATGAGCTTCGGCGACACGCTGCACCAGCTCGGCGAGGTGTCCTCGCGCATGCAGGACACGGCGGGCGTGTTTGCCTGAGTGCGGGTCGGCAAGCGTGCCGGCTAGGATGCCGGCATGAGTGATCCGTTCGTCGATTCGATCGTCGATGTGGCCGGCCTCGCCGTCGGCCACTTCACCGACTCGCGCCGGCCGACCGGCTGCACCGTGGTGCTGGTGCCCGAGGGCGCGGCCTGCGGCGTCGACGTGCGCGGCGCCGCGCCCGGCACGCGCGAGACCGAGCTGTTGTCGCCGCTCAACGCCGTCGAGCAGGTGCACGCCGTGCTGCTGGCCGGCGGCAGCGCCTTCGGCCTCGACGCCGCGGGCGGTGTGATGCGCTGGCTCGAGGAACGCGGCATCGGCGTGAAGGTCGGGCCGGCCCGTGTGCCCATCGTGCCGGCGGCGATCCTGTTCGACCTCTGGCTCGGCGATGTGCGCATACGTCCGGACGCCGAGGCGGGCTACGCGGCCTGCGCTGCGGCCTCGCGCGATCGGCCGGCCCAGGGCAGCGTCGGCGCCGGTGCCGGCGCCACCGTCGGCAAGCTGTTCGGCATCGAACGGGCGATGAAGGGCGGCATCGGCAGCGCGTCGATCACGGTGGATGGCATCACGATCGGCGCGATCGTCGCCGTCAACGCGCTCGGCGACGTGATCGATCCCGCCAGCGGCCTGCCGGTGGCCGGCGCACGCACGGCGGACGGCCGGCGCCTGCAAGGCACCATGAACTCGCTGATGCGCGGCGAACTGCCTGCTCCCTTCCAGCCCGGCGCCGCCACCACACTCGGCGTGATCGCCACCGACGCGCGCCTGAGCAAGGCGCAGGCCAGCAAGATCGCGCAGATGGCGCACGACGGCCTGGCCCGCGCCATCAACCCGGTGCACACCATGGGCGACGGCGACACGCTGTTCGCGCTCGGCACCGGGACGGCCGGCCGCGGCGCCAACGTCACGCTGCTCGGCGCACTGGCCGCCGAGGTCACGGCACGTGCGGTGCTGCGCGCGGTGCGCGCGGCCACGCCGGTCGCCGGCCCACCCGATCTTCCTGCCTGTTCGGACTTCACATGAGCCTCTCCACCCTCACGCGCCGCGCCACGCTGCTGATCACGGCGGCCTTGCTCAACGCCTGCGCCCTCCTCCCGTCGACCGCGCCGAAGGCCGAGGCGCCTGCGCTGCCGCCGATCGTCTTCGTGCACGGCAACGGCGACACCGCCGCGCTGTGGCTGACCACGCTGTGGCGCTTCGAGAGCAATGGCTGGCCGCGCGAGCGGCTGCATGCCGTCGACATGCCCTACCCGCTGGCGCGCGATGCCGACGACAAGGCGCAGCCCGGCCGATCCTCCACTGCCGACGCATTGAAGTTCCTCACGGCCGAAGTGGATGCGGTGCTGCAGCGCACCGGCGCGAAGCAGGTGGTGCTGATCGGCAACTCGCGCGGCGGCTATGCGATCCGCAACTACATCGCCAGCGGCAACGCAGCCAAGGTCTCGCATGCCATCCTCGGCGGCACGCCCAACCACGGCGTCTGGTCGAGCAGCAGCTTCCGGCCGGCCAACGAGTTCAACGGCGCCGGCCCCTTCCTGACGCGACTGAACAACCAGGGCGGCCCCGGCATCGAGATCACGCCCGGCCCGAAGTGGATGACCATCCGCTCCGACAACAACGACAAGTTCGCCCAGGCAGACGGCGTGTGGATCGGAGCCAAGGGCACGCCGACGAACGTGACGGCCGCCGGCCCCGAACTGAAGGGGGCCGAGAACGTGGTGATTCCCGGCATCGACCACCGCGAGACGGCGTTCGGGCCGAAGGCCTTCGCAGCGATGTTCCGCTTCCTCACCGGCCGCGAGCCGGCGACGAGCGCGGCCGCCGCCGAGGCGCGCGTGACGCTCTCCGGCAAGATCAGCGGCCTGGGGCTGGACAACCGCGCGGGCAGCGGCAACTTCGCCAACAACCTGCCGCTGGCCGGTGCCAGCGTCGAGGTCTATGCCACCGATGCGGCGACCGGCCAGCGCCTCGGCCCCGCGCTTCACCGCCAGACGGTCGGTGCCGACGGCCGCTGGGGGCCGCTGGTCACGACCAGCAAGACGGCGCTGGAGTTCGTGATCAGTGCCGAGGGATTTGCCGTCACGCACATCTACCGCACGCCGTTCGCGCGCTCGTCGGAGATCGTGAACCTGCGCGCCGAGCGCATCGCCGATGCCGACAAGGATGCGCCGGCGGTGGTGACGCTGACGCGGCCGCGTGGCTACTTCGGCATCCCGCGCGACGAGATCGAGCTCGACGGCAGGAGCCCGCCCGCCGGCATCCCGCCCGGAGTGGCCGGGGTGTCGGTGGCCAAGGCGCGGCTGGCCGATGCGGCCGATCGCCCGGTCCCGGCCTCGTTCAACGGCCAGCGCATTGTCGGCCGCGCCTGGCCGACCGCCGGCAACCACGTCGTGCTGCTGGAGCTGCATGACTAGGCGCGCCACCACACTCGCCCAGGTGCTGTTCTCGCAGGGCTTCGGCAGCCGGCGCGAGTGCGAAGGGTTGATCGCCGCGGGCTTCGTGAGCCTGGCCGGCCAGGTCTGCGACGACCCCTGGCACGAGGTCGACACCGAGGGCCTGGAGTTCGGCGTGCAGGGCCAGCGCTGGCCGTATCGCGAGCG
>NZ_CALRZC010000321.1:0-7133 GCF_943372545.1 Variovorax sp. YR752
ACGGCGGTCGGGAGCCAAGGCCCCCGACCGCCGTGAAAGCGCCCGAGGGCGCCCGTCTTAATGGCCTTAGGCCAGGTCGAACCGGTCCAGGTTCATCACCTTGGTCCAGGCGGCCACGAAGTCATCGACGAACTTCTGCTGGCCGTCCGAGCCGCCGTAGACCTCGGCGATGGCGCGCAGTTGCGCGTTGGAGCCGAACACGAGGTCGACGCGCGTGCCGGTCCACTTGACGGCGCCGGTCTTGCGGTCGCGGCCTTCGTACTCTTCCTTGGCGTCCGACACCGCCTTCCACTCCGTGCCCATGTCGAGCAGGTTGACGAAGTAGTCGTTGCTCAGCGTGCCGGGCGTCTTCGTGAAGACGCCGTGACGGGTCTGGCCGACGTTGGTGTCGAGCACGCGCAGGCCGCCGACCAGCACGGTCATCTCGGGGGCCGTGAGCGTGAGCAGCTGCGCCTTATCGACCAGCAGCGCTTCGCCGGACACGCTGTAGCGGCCCTTCAGGTAGTTGCGGAAGCCGTCGGCGAACGGCTCCAGCGGCTCGAACGAGGGCACATCGGTCTGTTCCTGCGAGGCGTCGGCGCGGCCGGGCGAGAAGGGCACCTTCACTTCACGGCCGCCGTTGCGCGCGGCCTGTTCCACGCCCGCACCGCCGGCCAGCACGATCAGGTCGGCCAGCGAGATCTGCTTGCCGCCGGTCTGCGCCGCGTTGAACTCGCTGCGGATGCCTTCGAGCACCTTCAGCACCTGGGCCAGCTGCGCGGGCTGGTTGACGGCCCAGTCCTTCTGGGGCGCCAGCCGCACGCGGGCACCGTTCGCACCGCCGCGCATGTCGGAGCCGCGGAAGGTGGAGGCCGAGGCCCACGCCGTCGACACCAGCTGCGCGGGCGTGAGGCCCGAGGCCAGCACCTTCTTCGTCAGCGCGGCGACGTCTGCCGCATCGACCAGCGGATGGTCGACGGACGGGATCGGGTCTTGCCAGATCAGCGCTTCAGTCGGCACCTCGGGCCCGAGGTAGCGGGCACGCGGGCCCATGTCGCGGTGCGTGAGCTTGAACCAGGCGCGCGCGAAGGCGTCGGCGAGCTGGTCGGGGTTGGCCAGGAAGCGGCGCGAAATTTTTTCGTAGGCCGGGTCCAGGCGCAGCGACAGGTCGGTCGTGAGCATGGTCGGTGCATGGCGCTTGGAACCGTCGTGCGCATCAGGAATGGTGCCGGCACCGGCGCCGCCCTTGGCCACCCACTGGTGTGCGCCGGCGGGGCTCTTGGTCAACTCCCATTCGAAGCCGAACAGGTTCTCCAGGAAGTTGTTGCTCCACTTCGTGGGCGTGGTGGTCCACGTCACTTCGAGGCCGCTGGTGATGGTGTCGCCGCCCTTGCCGGTGCCGAAGCTGTTCTTCCAGCCGAAGCCCTGGTCTTCGAGGCCGGCGGCCTCGGCCTCGGGGCCGACGTGCGAGGCCGGTGCCGCGCCGTGGGTCTTGCCGAAGGTGTGGCCGCCGGCGATGAGCGCCACGGTTTCTTCATCGTCCATGGCCATGCGGCCGAAGGTGTCGCGGATGTCGCGTGCCGCGGCGATCGGGTCGGGGTTGCCGTCCGGACCTTCGGGGTTCACGTAGATCAGGCCCATCTGCACGGCGGCCAGCGGGTTCTCGAGGTCGCGGGTGTGCGGCACCTTGCTGTCGTCGTCCTTCACGAGCACGCCGCGGTCTTTCTCGACGCCGGGCGAGCCCTGCGCGTAGCGCACGTCGCCGCCGAGCCAGGTCTTCTCGCGGCCCCAGTACACGTCCTGGTCGGGTTCCCACACGTCGGGGCGGCCACCGCCGAAGCCGAAGGTCTTGAAGCCCATGGTTTCGAGCGCGACGTTGCCGGTGAGGATCAACAGGTCGGCCCAGGAGATCTTCTGGCCGTACTTCTGCTTGATCGGCCAGAGCAGGCGGCGGGCCTTGTCCAGGCTCACGTTGTCGGGCCAGCTGTTGAGCGGCGCAAAGCGCTGCTGGCCGCGACCGGCGCCGCCACGGCCGTCACCGATGCGGTAGGTGCCGGCGCTGTGCCAGGCCATGCGAATGAAGAGTGGGCCGTAGTGGCCGAAGTCGGCCGGCCACCAGTCTTGCGAATCGGTCATCAGCGCCGCGAGGTCTTTCTTCACCGCGGCGAGGTCCAGGCTCTGGAAGGCCTTGGCGTAGTCGAAACCGGCGCCCAGGGGATCGGATTTGGAGGAGTGCTGATGCAGCAGGTCCAGGCGCAGCTGCTCGGGCCACCAGTCGCGGTTCGTGGTGCCGGCGCCGGTGGTCTGGCTGAACGGGCACTTCGCTTCTGTCTTCTCGTTGCTCATGGGGAGGCTCCTGTTGTGGGGGGACGGGGGACCGCTCAAATTCTCAATGAGAAAGGTGTCTATGCGAATAGAAGTGCTTTATGCCAACGATAGTTCGCACCGCCTTCGTAGGGGTGTAGACGCGGGCCCGCAGAAGCCTGCGGGCTTCAAAGGTTGGGGGTCGTTCCTGCAAAATGGACCGATGCCCCACAGCGTCTCACTCATCAATACGATTGCCGCCGGCCTGGGGTTGGCGCTGGTGTTCGGCTTTCTCGCGGCGCGGCTGCGATTGCCAGCCTTGGTGGGGTACCTCTTGGCGGGCGTGATCATCGGCCCGTTCACACCGGGCTTCGTGGCCGACGCGGGCATTGCCGCGCAGCTGGCCGAGATCGGCGTGATGCTGCTGATGTTCGGCGTGGGCCTGCATTTTTCGCTGGCCGACTTGCTCGCGGTGCGCAAGATCGCGCTGCCCGGCGCCATCGCGCAGATCGTGGTCGCCACGCTGCTTGGCGGCGGCTTGGCCGTGTGGTGGGGCTGGAGCTGGGGCGCGGCGCTGGTGTTCGGGCTGGCGCTATCGGTGGCGAGCACAGTGGTGCTGCTGCGCGCGCTCGAGAGCCTGGGCATCCTCGATTCTTTCACCGGCCGCATCGCCATCGGCTGGCTGGTGGTCGAAGACCTCGCGATGGTGCTGGTGCTCGTGCTGTTGCCTCCGCTGGCGGGCGCGCTGGGCGGCACCAACGCCGACAGCAACGGCGCGCCGGTCTGGCAGACGCTGGGCCTCACGCTGCTGCAGGTCGGCGGCTTCGTGGCGCTGATGCTCGTGGTCGGGCGGCGCGTGTTCCCGTGGATTCTCTGGCAGGTCGCGGGCACCGGTTCGCGCGAGCTGTTCACGCTGTGCGTGGTGGCGGCGGCCGTGAGCATCGCCTTTGCCTCGGCGGCGCTGTTCGGCGTGTCGTTCGCGCTGGGCGCCTTCTTTGCCGGCATGGTGATGCGCGAGTCGCAGTTCAGCCACCGCGCGGCGCAGGAGTCGCTGCCGCTGCGCGACGCGTTCGCCGTGCTGTTCTTCGTGTCGGTCGGCATGCTGTTCGACCCGTCGGTGCTGGTGGACCGCCCGCTGCAGGTGCTGGCGGTGGTGCTCGTGATCGTGCTGGGCAAGTCGCTCGCAGCCTGCGCGCTGGTGCTGGTGTTCCGCTACCCGCTGGCCACGGCGCTCACGGTGAGCGCGAGCCTGGCGCAGATCGGCGAGTTCTCGTTCATCCTGGCCGGGCTGGGCGTGATGCTCGGCCTGCTGCCGGTGGAAGGGCAGAGCCTGGTGCTGGCCGGTGCGCTGATCTCCATCGCCACCAACCCGCTGTGGTTCAGCCTCATTGCGCCGCTGCAGAAATGGCTGCACGCGCATTCGAAATTTGCGCGCGAGCTCGACATGCGCAGCGACCCGCTGGCCGAACTGCCGATGACCACCGAGGCCAGGTACCTGTCGCGCCAGGTCGTGCTGGTCGGCTACGGCCGGGTGGGCCGGCGCATCGCCGCCGAACTCGAAACGCACGACATCCCTTACGTGGTGGCCGAGCAGAACCGCGAGCTGGTCGAGAAGCTGCGCGAGGCCGGCATTCCCGCCGTGTGGGGCGACGCGGCCGACCCGGCGGTGCTGATCCAGGCGCACGTGGCGCGCGCCCGCGTGCTCGTGGTGGCCACGCCCGACGCCATGAACGTGCGCCAGATGATCGAAACCGCCCGCACGCTGAACCCGACCATCCAGACCGTGGTGCGCAGCCACAACGAGCAGGAAGCGCGTTTGCTGGCCGACGAAACCGATGCGAAGGTGTTCCTGGGCGAGCAGGAACTCGCCCAGGCCATGGCCCGCGATGTGGTGCAGCGCGCCGCCGCGATGGCGGTGCCCGTCTGAGGGCTGGCTGGCGGATCTACAGGTCTTCGATCACCAGCGTGCGATAGCGCTCGGCGATCGAGTAGGGCACGGTACGCACCAGTTCCATCACGCGCTCGGCGGTGGCGCCGTCCTTGGTGCGGATCAACAGGCCCGTGTGGCCTTCCTTGGCCAGCTCGATGAAGGCGCGCACCGTGGCGCCGTCGGTGCCGGCGGAGGGCAGCGGGCTGTGCGAGGCATGCACGGTCGGCGCGATTTCCGCCAGGACGGTTTCGGGCGGTATCAGGTAGACCTCGTCGCCGCTCACGATGCCTTTCTCGATCAGCCCGTGGCCGATGCGGCTGGCGTCTTCGACGCTCGGAAACATCACCAGCGAGTAACCGGTCGGATAGAACGCGCCGCCGAAACTGGCGCGCATGTTGGGTTCAAGCGTGAAATGTTTCATGCTGACTCCTTGTTCTGATGCAGCTCCCCACCCCTAACATTAGGCCGCGCGGCGTACATGCACTGTAGGAGAAGCCCTAGTACTGACAACCGCGCCGGCCTCCTGCCCGTTCGAAGGCAGGTTCATTCCTTGTTTCATTTCTGACCGTCATGACTTCGCCGAGAGACATCGCACTCACCGTCCACGAACTGGAAGAAGGGGAGTTCTACTGGGTGCTGATGGAGGCCGTCGATGGCTCGCCCGGCGACTCCACCCATGTGTACGTGCCGCTCGAAGCCGCCCACGAGCCCTACGCCACCTATTCGAACGCACTGGTGGCCGGCGTGGCGGTGCTGCGGCGGCTCTTCGGGCCCGACGGCAAGCCCGTCTGACGGGGCCCATGAGGGCGCCGCCGCAGGGCGCTCCCTATAATCCCGGCGGTTGGAAACATTGGTTCACACCGGTGTCGTCCAACACCCCACGGTTCGAAGGTGCCCTGCACGACCAGTCACAGGATTGGCGGCGGGGTTAAACGGGAAGCAGGTGCGAGGCGTCGATTTTTTCCAGATCGACGCTTCCATTCCTGCGCTGCCCCCGCAACGGTCAGCGGATATCGACACCCTCAGGCTCATGCGCTTTCTTGCATGGGCAGCCACTGCGCTTCGGCGTGGGAAGGCGAGGGGTTCGGCGTCGAGGTGCATGCACCTTTCGACGCACTCCGCGAGCCCGGATACCGGCCTTCGCAACCGCCTTCGGACGCTGCGGGAGTGCGTGTCCGGGCCTGCCGCTTTTCCCTCGCGCGAAACGGCACCGCCCTCAGCCTCTTCTCCCTCTTCGTCCTCGATCGGTCAGGAGCCTGCGGGGACGCAGGCCGGAGGAGAAATCGGATGAATCAGGCATCGCTGCCCTTGCGCGATCGCCCGGGCCTGCCCCTGCAACGGGCAAGCCTCTCGGGTCTTTCAGGCATTTCATTGGGGCTCGGCCTCGCATGCGGCCCAGCCCTCGCCCAGTCGGGTGACACGGCGGGCCGCCCCGTCCTCGCGCCCGTGCAGATCGAAGCCAGCCGCCACACGCCGCTGGCCCTGGACGAGCCCACGCAGACCGGCAGCCGTCTGGGCCTCACGCCGCTCGAAACGCCGGCCAGCATCGAGGTGCTCACCGGCGACACCATCCGCGCACGCGGCGACGTGTCGGTGGTCGAGGCCGCGAGCCGCGCCACCGGCATCACGGGCTCGCCCGCGCCGGGCAACGGCGGCTCGTCGCTGTCGGCGCGTGGCTTCAACGGCCACGGCTCGGTGATGCAGCTGTACGACGGCACGCGCCTGTACGTGGGCGCGGGCACCGTCACCTTCCCGTTCGATACCTGGTCGACCGACCGCATCGAGGTGCTGCGCGGCGCCGCGTCGGTGATGTTCGGCGAGGGCGCCATCGGCGGCGCGATCAACGTGGTGCCCAAGAAACCCACGCGCGGCCCGATTCGCAACGAAGCGCTCGTGACCGTGGGTTCCGACGCCACGCGCCAGGTCGCCTTCGGCAGCGGCGGGGCGATCAACGACATGCTGTCGTACCGCTTCGACATCAGCCACCGCAGGACCGACGGCTTCATGCTGCGCGGCGAGGCCGAGAGCCTGGCCGTGGGCGGCGCGGTGCGGCTCGACGTGTCGCCGCAGCTGCAGTTCACGCTCTCGCACGACGAGGGTCGCCAGACGCCGCAGCGCTATTTCGGCGTGCCGCTCATCAACGGCCGCGTGAGCAGCCTGAACCGCGAACAGAACTACAACCTCGACGACGCCGAGGTCAAGTACCGCGACCGCTGGACCCGCCTCGATGCGCAGTGGACGCCCACCGACGCCGTCACCGTGCGCAATCAGCTCTACCGCCTGGACAGCAAGCGCCACTGGCGCGACAGCGAAACCTACACCTACAGTGCCACCACCAACCGCGTGACGCGCGGCGACTACCTGGAGATCGGACACGACCAGGAGCAGATCGGCAACCGCACCGACGCCACCTTCAAGCACGCGCTGTTCGGCCTGAAGAACCAGGTGCTGGTGGGCTTCGATGTGAACCGCATCGACTTCCTGAATTCGAGCGACACGCCCTACGGCGGGCGCTCGGTGGTCGACGCCTTTGTCTTCAACCCCGGCTATTACGTTTCGCCCACGGCCTACCTGCCGCGCTACAAGACGAAGACGAGCACCTACGCCTTCTTCGCCGAAGACAAGCTGGCCTTCAACGAGCAATGGTCGGTGGTCGGCAGCCTGCGCTGGGACCACGCGAAGATCGTGCGCACCGACCCGCAGAACCGCGCCCCGCGCCTGGACAAGACCTTCGAGTACGCCACCGGTCGCCTCGGCGTGGTCTATGCGCCCGACGCCGCGCAGTCGTTCTATGCGCAGGTGGCGCGCGCGGCCGATCCGCTCACCGGGCTCATCAGCACGTCGGCCACGCAGGTGCCGTTCGAGCTCAGCGTCGGCAAGCAGGTCGAGGTGGGCTACAAGCGCCAGCTGGCCGAGGGCC
>NZ_CALRZC010000322.1:0-7037 GCF_943372545.1 Variovorax sp. YR752
ACACGCTGGATTGCACCGTGTCGATCTCGCTGGCCAGCGTCGAGGTCTCGGTCGTCACGTCACCGCTCGCGTTGACCACATAGGTGTCATTGCCTGTCCCACCCACCATCGTGTCGTTGCCGGTCCCACCATCGAGCGTGTCGTTACCACCCATGCCGTCGAGGGCGTTGGCCCCGCTGTCGCCGACCAGCGAGTCGCCGTAGAACTCCGAGCCGCGCAGGTTCTCGATGCCGATCAGGGTGTCGACCCCGTCGGCGCCACCGGAGCGGTCGGTCAGCAGGCTCACCTGCACGGCGCCGCCGGCGTTGCGATAGTCCGCGCGGTCGATACCGCCACGGCCATCGATGCGGTCGTTGCCTGCCCGGCCACGCAGGAGGTTATCGCCCGCGTCGCCGGACAGGGTGTCGTTGAACGCCGAGCCGTAGGCCGCCTCGATGGCAATCAGGCTGTCGTTCCCGTCGGCCCCTGAACTGCTGCCGGCATCGAGATCCACGACGACGCTTCCGGACGCTGCGCCGTAGTCGGCGATGTCGATCTCGGCGCCGCCGTCCAGGGTGTCGTTGCCGGCGTTTCCGCGCAGGTAGTTGACGTTGCCGTCGCCAGTGATGGAATCCGCCAGCGCGGACCCGAAGATGCCCTCGATACCGACCAGCGAATCGCTGCCTTCGCTGGCGCTGCCCCCCGTGCCTGCGGCGAGGCTCACGGTGACGGCAGCGCTCGAACCGAAGTAGTTCACGTAGTCGAGGTTGACCTGCTCCCCGCCGACGAAAGTGTCGTTGCCGGCCGCCCCGGTGAAGGTGTCGTCACCGGCGCCGCCGTCCATCGAGTCGTTGCCCGCGCGCCCCTCGAAAGCGTTCGCCGCGGCGTTGCCGATGAACACGTCGTCGAAGGACGATCCGCGCACGTTCTCGATGCCCACCAGCGTGTCGAGGCCTCCCAGACCATCCTGCGCGAGACCGGACACGAGGTTGACCGTCGCCGCCGCGCCGGAGTTCTGATAGCGCACCCAGTCGACGCCGCCCCGGCCGTCGATGTAGTCGTTGCCCGACAGCGCCTCGAAGGTCTCGGCCACCACGGTGGTGTTCGAGCCGAACAGCGTGTCGTTGAAGTTCGAGCCGCGGATGAAGTTGATGTTCGTGAAGGTGTCGGTGCCGCCGTAGCCGTCCTGCGCGGTGCCCAGTGCGATGTCGACGTTCACCGCCGCCGGCGAGACCTGGTAGCTCAGGCGCGCCGACGAAGCGGTGAGGTTGCCGCCATTGATGCTGTCGTTGCCGGACAGTCCCATGAACTGCTCGAACAGCGAGCCGTCGCTGCCGCGCATCGTGTCGTTGAAGTTGCTGCCGACGACGAAGTTGATGTTGATCAGCGTGTCGGTGCCGCCCTGTCCGTCCAGCGCGATGCCGGTCTGCAGGTTGATGTTGATGCCGCTGACCGCCGTCTGCCAGTACTCGACCTGGTTCAGGTTGGCGTAGTCGATCGTGTCGGTGATGGTGCCGCCGTTGATGGTGTCGTTGCCGGCCCCACCGGAGAAGAACTCGGCCCACAGATTGGTGCTGCCGGTCAGCGTGTCATTGAAGGCGCTGCCCTGCAGGCCTTCGATGCTGACGAAGGTGTCGGTGCCGGCGCCGAGGGTGTTCTGTGCCCCGCCGATCGCCAGCGACACGTTCACCGCACTTGCCGCCGTGCGATAGCTCGCCCAGTCATTGCCGGTGCCGCCGTTGAGCAGGTCGTTGCCGCCCAGTCCGGCCAGCGTGTCGTTGCCGGCCTCGCCGAGGATGGTGTCTGCACCCGCCGTGCCGTCCAGCGAGTCGTTGCCGGGGCTGCCGGGCACCGTATCGTCGGTTCCGATCGTGCGCGCCAGTTGGCGTGCGACGGCTCCTGCCGCCAAGGCCTCTTCTTCGCGCACGACAACACGTTCGAACACTGGCATCTTGAGTCTCCCTGCTGTGCGCCGACGGCCATCCCGGCCACGGCTAGACGAAGCTCAAGGTACTCCGATGCACCAGCTCACACCATGGGGTGGACGAGTGATCCCCACGAGCTAGGGGGCTGCGGCGTCCCAATGGAAAGGGCCCCCTCGCGGTGGCCCTTGTCCAGCGACCGGCCGGCGCGATGCCAGCCGGTTGCGCGGCGTCAGTTGTGGTACGCCGTCTCGCCGTGCGAGGTGATGTCCAGACCTTCGCGCTCCTCGTCTTCCGGAACACGCAGGCCGATCACCAGGTCGACGATCTTGTAGGCGATCAGCGAGACCACGCCCGACCAGACGATGGTCAGCAGCACGGCCTTGAGCTGGATCCAGACCTGCGCACCGATGGCGTTGGAGGTCACCGAGGCGGTGACCCAGTCGCCCACCAGACCCGGGCCGCCGAGCGCCTGGGTGTTGAACACGCCGGTCAACAGCGCGCCAACGATGCCGCCGACACCGTGGACGCCGAACACGTCGAGCGAGTCGTCCGCGCCGAGCATCTTCTTCAGGCCCGACACGCCCCACAGGCAGGCAAAGCCGGCGACGAAGCCGATCACGATGGCGCCCATCAGGCCGACGTTGCCGGCGGCCGGGGTGATGGCGACCAGGCCGGCCACCGCACCCGAGGCGGCACCCAGCATCGAGGCCTTGCCCTTGACCAGCGTCTCGCCGATGCACCAGGCCAGCACCGCAGCGGCCGTGGCCGAGAAGGTGTTGGCGAAGGCGAGCACCGCGCTGTTGCTGGCTTCGAGCGCCGAGCCGGCGTTGAAGCCGAACCAGCCCACCCACAGCATCGAGGCGCCGACCATGGTCAGCGTCAGCGAGTGCGGCGTGAAGGCTTCCTTGCCGTAGCCGACGCGCTTGCCGACCATGTAGGCACCGACCAAGCCGGCCACCGCGGCGTTGATGTGCACCACCGTGCCGCCGGCGAAGTCCAGGCCGCCCCACTGCCAGATCAGGCCAGCCTTGGCGTTCAGCCCGTCGACCAGGTCGGCGCTGGCGTAGGCGTCCGGGCCCATCCAGAACCAGACCATGTGCGCGATCGGCGCATAGCTGAAGGTGAACCACAGCGCCATGAACAGCAGCACCGCGCTGAACTTGATGCGCTCGGCGAAGGCGCCGACGATCAGGCAGCAGGTGATGCCGGCGAAGGTCGCCTGGAATGCGGCGAACAGCAGTTCAGGGATGTAGACGCCCTTGCTGAACGTCGCGCCCATCGCGAAGGTGCCGGCCGCGGGATCGAACAGGCCCTTCATGAACAACCGGTCGAAGCCGCCGATGTAGGCATTGCCTTCGGTGAACGCCAGGCTGTAGCCGTAGATGAACCACAGCACGACGATCATCGAGAAGGTGACCATCACCTGCATCAGCACCGACAGCATGTTCTTGCTGCGCACCAGGCCGCCATAGAACAGCGCGAGGCCGGGCACCGTCATCAGGATGACCAGCAGCGTGGCCACGATCATCCAGGCCACGTCGCCCTTGTTGGCCACCGGCGCAGCGGCCGGAGCCGCCTCGGCCGCAGACGCGGCGGGTGCCGCAGCCTCGGCCACGGCCGCCATCGACGCCGCCGCCTCCGGCGCGGACGCCGCCTGGGCCAGCACGGCCCCCGAGAAGCCCAGGACCGCGAGGCCCAGGGCAAGAGTCGCAATGAGTTTCTTCATGGTTGTCTCTTGTGGTCCTTCGCTCAGAGAGCGTCCTTGCCGGTCTCGCCCGTGCGAATGCGGACGACCTGCTCCAGCGACGACACGAACACCTTGCCGTCGCCGATCTTGCCGGTGCGCGCGGCACCCTCGATCGCCTCGATGACGCGATCGACGATGCCGTCGTCGACGGCGGCCTCGATCTTCACCTTCGGCAGGAAGTCAACAACGTACTCCGCACCGCGGTACAGCTCGGTGTGGCCCTTTTGGCGACCGAAGCCTTTCACTTCGGTCACCGTGATGCCCTGCACGCCAATGGCGCTGAGGGCCTCACGCACTTCGTCGAGCTTGAACGGCTTGACGATCGCGGTCACCATCTTCATGGTCGTCTCCAGTGGGGTGGTTCAGAAAACGTACTTCACGGACAGAACGCCCGCGGTCTTGCCGAGGAACTTGCTGCTGTTCGCATCGGCCCCCGGCACGTAGAAATCCTTGTCGGCGTCGGTGCCGACGATGGCGCCGCTCACCGAGAGGCCGGCGCCGAGATCCTTGGTCAAGGTGATCGAGTAGTCGGTGTAGCTCGCAGCGTCCTCCGCCGGGCCCTTGATCTTCTGGTAGCCGACGTGCGGCACGACGACGAAACCGCTGCCGACATCGAAAGTGGCCGACAGGTCGAAATAGAAGCTGTTCTTGCTGTCCGCGTTGCCGAAGGTGTTGGTCACGGCGTGCGAGTACTTGCCGGTCAGCAGGCCGTAGGTCAGCGCGCCGTACAGCTCGGTGGTGCTGGCGCTGGGGTTCAGGTTGTTGCTCGGGTACTCGTAGCGCAGCACGCCGACGTCGAAACCGAGGCCGGGCACGACCTCGCCCTTCACGCCGCCGTACAGGTCGATCTCGACGCTGCTGTCGCCGCCGGGAATGTCGTCGATCCACTTGATCGTCGACGCCCACGCGCCGATGTAGAAACCGGCCGGCAGGCCGTAGTCGACGCCGCCTTGCAGCGCGGGTTTCAGCCGCGTCTGCGAGATACCGCGGTAGCGGTAGTCGGTCGTCAGGCCGATATTTCCGGAGAACTGCGCGTACGACAGCGACGGCAGCACGGTGAGTGCGGCCGCGGCCAGTGCCGCAAGCAGGTCGGGCTTCTTCATCGAGGTTCCTCCAGAGTCGGATGGCGCGTTGACTGCCGTTCCGTTCTGCAGCTTCTGTGCCACGCCTGCGAGACGGCGCAACACCCCACGACGGCGCACGCGCACGTGGCAGCGCGCCAAAATGCACCACGCAGGTGCAGTTCGGCGCGAGGGTCCGAATTGGTGCGCCCGCGGGAGCGCGTCGCTCAGCCGAGCGGCTGGTTCTCGAGCAGCAGCAGGCCGGCCGCCGTGTTGGAGAGGGGAATGTGGTAGTTCGAATGCAGCCGGCTCACCCGGCCGGTGAGTGCGGCGCGAGTGACCAACCACATCAGCAGTTCGATGCCCTGCGTGCCCGCCTTCTCCACCAGTTCATGGTTGGTGTAGCGCGTCGCCCATTGCGGGTCGCGCACCAGGCTGTCCATGAAGCGCCGATCAAATTCCTTGTTGATGAAGCCGGCGCGTTCGCCGTCGAGCTGGTGCGACAGGCCACCGGTACCGATCACGACGACCTTCGCGTCGCTGTTCCAGCCCTCGATGGCGCGGCCGATCGCCTCGCCGAGCTTCCAGCAGCGCGCCGCGCTCGGCAACGGGAACTGCACGGTGTTGATGCACACCGGCACGGTGCGCACCGGCCAGGCGCCCTGCCCGGGCCACAGCAGTGCCATCGGCAAGGTGAAGGCGTGGTCGACGAGCATTTCCTGACAGGTCGTGATGTCGAACTCGTCACGCACCAGCGATTCGATCAGGTGCCACGAGAGTTCCGGGTCGCCGCGGAAGGGCGGCACGACCGGGATGCCCCAGCCCTCGTCGGCATTGCGGTACTCGGGCGCGGCGCCGACCGCGAAGGTCGGCATCTTGTCGAGGAAGAAGTTCAGGCCATGGTCGTTGTAGACCACCACCGCCACGTCCGGCTTCACTTCGGCCAGCCACTGGTGCACCGGCGGGAAGCCATCGAACCAGGGCTTGAAGTACGGGTCGCCCTGCAGGTTGCGGGCGATCGCACGGCCGATGGCCGGCACGTGCGAAGTCATGATGCCGCCGATGATCCTGGCCATGGTCAGCTCCTGGCGGCGGCGAGCAGCTTCGCCTTGAAGGCATCCTTGGTCATGCCGGTCTGCTGCGCGCCCAGGTCCTGCACGTCCAGGCCGAAGATGCCGGCCAGCTTGGCGAGGTAGTAGACGTTGCCGCCGGCGGCGATCATCGCCAGCACGTTGCGCCCCTTGACCGCCTCGCGCTGCTCGAGCGTCAGCGCGTAGCGCGCGCAGTAGCCTTCCTCGTCGCGCAGGAAGGCCTCGCGGTTGGCGGCCTCGTTGAACGAGAAGCACATCTTGTTCAGCGCGTAGCCCTTACGGGCCTGCACGCCGTCGAACAGGGTGGTACCGGGAATCGGCGTGTGCATGGCAGTCTCCTCCACGAACGGGAGAGGCGATTGAGCCGCGCTTCGAGCACGCGCGGCTTGACCTGACTCAACCTGCCATGCCGAGCCACGCGATCGGCGCGGTTGACCGCTCCGGAGCGGTGCGTCGCGCGCCGCGCTGGCTACTCGGGTTCGATCTTCGCCGCGCGGATCACCGCGGCCCAGCGGCGGATCTCGGCGTCGAGCAGCGTGCGCAGCGCCTGCGGCGCACCCGCCTCGGCGCGCACGCCGAGTGCGGCCAGGCGCTGTCTCACGCCCGCGTCGGCCAGCGCCTGGCGTAGCGCCGCGTCGAGCCGCTCGACCACCGGCGCGGGTGTGCCTGCGGGTGCGGCCAGCGCATTCCAGGAAGCCACGGCGTAGCGGGCACCGCTGGCCTCCTGCACGGTGGGAACGGTGGGCAGCAAGGCGCTGCGCTGCTCGCCGGTGGTAGCCAGCACACGCAGTGCCTGGCCTGCCACCTGCGGCAGCACCGGGCCGAGGATCTCCACCGCCACATCGACGTCGCCGGCGCGCAGTGCCGTCAGCACCGCCGGCGTGCCCTTGTAGGGAACGATCAGGGCGTCGATGCCCAGGCTGGACTTCAGCAGCTCCGCGGCCAGGTGCTGCGTGCTGCCGACCGCGATCGTGGCGATCGTCAGCCGGCCTGGCTGGGCCTTCGCATGGGTGATCAGCTCCGCCAGCGTGGCAAAACGCGAGCGTGCATCGACCACCAGCGCCAGCTCGAAGAAACCGATCGTGCCGATCGGTGCGAAGTCGCGCTGCACGTCGTAGGGCAGCTTGCGGAACAGGCTGGCCGACACCGCGTTGGCATTGCTCATCAGCAGCAGCGTGTGGCCGTCGGGCCGCGCCTGCGCCACCGCGCTGCTGGCGACGATGCTGCCGGCACT
>NZ_CALRZC010000323.1:0-7011 GCF_943372545.1 Variovorax sp. YR752
CGCGCCTACACCATCAACTCGAACGACCAGCTGCTCACGGTCGACGACTACAAGAACCTCATCGTCAGCTACAAGAACGGCGCGCCGATCCGCATGGTCGACGTGGCGCGCGTGGTCAACAGCGCCGAGAACGCACAGCTGGGTGCCTGGTCGGGGCGCAAGGTCGATGGGCAGGTGCAGCTCACGCCGGCCATCATCCTGAACGTGCAGCGCCAGCCTGGCGCCAACGTGATCGCCACCGTCAACGCCATCAAGAAGCAGCTGCCCGAACTGCAGGCCGGCCTGCCCGCGGGCTTGCAGATCGAGGTGCTGAGCGACCGCACCGCCGGCATCCGCTCGTCGGTGCAGCACGTCGAGATGGAACTGGTGCTGGCCGTGGTGCTCGTGGTGCTGGTGATCTTTGCCTTCCTGGGCAGCCTGCGCGCCACCGTCATCGCCAGCATTGCCGTGCCGATCTCGCTCATCGGCAGCTTCGGCCTGATGTACCTGCTGGGCTACAGCCTGAACAACCTGAGCCTGATGGCGCTGACCATTGCCACCGGCTTCGTGGTGGACGACGCGATCGTCATGATCGAGAACATCGCGCGCTACATCGAGGAGGGCGAAAAACCGTTGCAGGCTGCGTTCAAGGGCGCCGCGCAGATCGGCTTCACGATCATTTCGCTGACCGTGTCGCTCATCGCGGTGCTGATCCCGCTGCTCTTCATGGGCGACGTGGTGGGCCGCCTGTTCCGCGAGTTCGCGGTGACGCTGGCGATCACCATCCTGATCTCGGGCGTGGTCTCGCTCACGCTGGTGCCGATGATGTCCGCGCGCTGGCTCAAGCACGCGCCGAAGAAAGACGCGACGGGCACCGGCTTCGGTGCGCGCGCCCAGCGTTTCTTCGACGGCGTGATGGTGCGCTACGACCGCTCGCTGCACTGGGTGATCGCGCACCAGCCGCTCACGCTGCTGGTGGCGCTGCTCACCATGGTGCTGACCGTGCTGCTGTACCTCACGATCCCCAAGGGATTGTTCCCCACGCAGGATACCGGCCAGCTGCAGGCCCGCGTACAGGCCGCGCAAGACGTGTCTTTCGAGCGCATGGCGCAGCTGCAGCAGCAAGCCGCGCGCGCCATTCTTGAAGACCATGACGTCGAGAACCTCAGTTCGTTTGTCGGCGTGGACGCGGCCAACAACACGATGCTGCACACCGGCAGCATGCTCATCAACCTGACGAAGAGCCACGACAACCAGCAGGAGGTGATGGACCGCCTGCGCGATCGCGTGCGGCAGGTGGCGGGCCTCACGCTGTACCTGCAGCCCACGCAAGACCTGACCATCGATGCAGAGACAGGACCGACCGAGTACCGCGTGTCGCTGGAAGGCGTGAACAGCGCGCTCGTCACCGAGTGGATGCAGAAGCTCGTGGCGAAGCTGCAGGAATCGGACAAGGTGCGCAACGTGAGCAGCGATGCCGGCGCGCAAGGCCTGGCCGCGTATGTGAACGTGAACCGCGACACGGCGTCGCGGCTGTCGATCACTGCGAGTTCGGTGGACGACGCGCTGTACAGCGCCTTTGGTCAGCGCATCGTGTCGACCATTTTCACGGAGACGAATCAGTACCGCGTGATTCTGGAAGCGCAGCCCGGCATGGTGAACACGCCGCAGACGCTGGGGCAGTTGAACCTCATTGCGGGGTCGGGCACGGCGACGCCGTTGTCGGCTTTTGCGGAGATCAGCGAGCGGCAGGCGCCGTTGCAGATCACGCACGTGGCGCAGTATCCGGCGAGCACGTTGAACTTCGATACGGCGCCGGGGGTGTCGCTCGGTGGTTCTGTTGCGGCGATTCGCGCGGCTGCTAAAGAGATCGGGCTGCCCAGCAGTGTGACGATGACTTTTCTGGGGGCTTCGGGGGCTTATGAGAAGTCATTGTCGAATCAGCTGTGGTTGATTCTGGCGGCGGTGGTTTGCGTGTACATCGTGCTGGGGGTGCTGTACGAGAGCTATGTGCATCCGTTGACGATTTTGTCTACGTTGCCTTCTGCTGGGGTCGGTGCCTTGTTGGCGCTGATGATTACTGGCAATGATCTGGGGGTGATTGGGATCATCGGGATCATCTTGCTGATCGGCATCGTGAAGAAGAACGCGATCATGATGATCGACTTTGCTATCGATGCTGAACGGACTCAAGGGAAGTCGGCGCGGGAGGCGATTCATCAGGCTGCTCTGTTGCGGTTTCGTCCTATCTTGATGACTACGCTGGCGGCTTTGTTTGCTGCTGTGCCTTTGATGTTGAGTTTTGGGGATGGGGCTGAGTTGAGGCGTCCTCTGGGGCTTGCGATTTTTGGGGGGTTGATCGTTAGTCAGCTGCTGACTTTGTTTACTACGCCGGTTATTTATTTGGCGTTTGATCGGTTGGGTGGGGGGAGTGGGCGGCGGTCTTCTTCTGAGCTTGAGGAGGAGGCGGCTTGATTTGTTCGTTCTCCTGCTGCTTGTTTGTTTTCCGAGGCCGGGAGTTCCGCCCGGCGGCGGACTTACTTTCTTTTGCTTCGCCAAAAGAAAGTAAGCAAAGAAAAGGCGACCCCACTGTCTGCGACCCCTGCGCTTCGCTACGGGGCAACCTGCGGTGCTCGCGTTTCGCGGGGTCTCGCAGAACTCGCTTCGCTCAAACAGCTGCGAGCCCTGATCCGCGAAACGCTGCGCTCCTCGGCGCAGCCAGAGGGGAGGGGGAATCTCGGGCCTTCGCTTCGCTCGGCCTGGGAACAGCCAACAGCCAACACAAATACCAACCGCCGCAGGCGCGAAGCGCCTGCGGCGGCTTCGTGGCCGAGCGCAGCGATGGCCCGCCCGGTACCCAAACCCCTTCTGTATGCGCCGAGGAGCGCAGCGTTTCGCGGATCAGGGCTCGCCCTTGTTTGAGCGAAGCGAGTTTGGGCGAGACCCCGCGAAACGTGAGCACCGCAGGTTGCCCGAAGCGAAGCGTAGGGACGCAGACAGCAGGGTCGCCTTTCTTTTGCCTACGTTTCTTTGGCGAAGCAAAGAAAAGTAGGTCGCCCGCCGGGGCGAGACCCGGCCTCCGTCCTTCGCTGGGAGCGCAGCGGTGAATTTGTCGCGCCCCTTCGTCCGCCGCCCCATAGGCACAGTCCTGCTAACCATAGGCATCGCATTAGCAGGCATAGCCGCGTTCTTCGTCCTACCAGTCTCCCCGCTCCCCCAAGTCGACTACCCGGTCATCTCGGTTAGAGCCTCCATCCCCGGAGCAAGCCCAGAGACGATGGCCACAAGCGTAGCGACGCCACTAGAAAGACATCTAGGCACGATCGCAGGCGTCAACGAAATGACGTCCACCAGCTCGGTAGGCTCCTCCCGCGTCACCCTGCAATTCGACCTAAGCCGCAACATCGACGGCGCCGCCAGAGAAGTCCAGGCCGCCATCAACGCCAGCCGCGTCGACCTGCCTGCCACGCTAAGAAGCAACCCAACCTACCGCAAAGCCAACCCAGCAGCCTCCCCCGTCATCATCCTGGCCCTCACGTCCAAAACAAAGACCCCAGGCCAGATCTACGAAGCAGTCTCGAACATCGTCAGCCAGCGACTGTCGCAAGTAGACGGCGTAGGCGACGTAGAAATCGGCGGCGGCTCGCTCCCTGCCGTCCGCATCGAACTGCTGCCGTTCGCACTGAATCGCTACGGCATCAGCACCGACGACGTCCGCGCCGCGATCCAGGCGTCCAACGCCAACCGCCCCAAGGGCATGGTGCAAGGCGAAGGCCGCAAGCTGCAGATCTACACCCAGACCCCGGCGCTGCGCGCGAGCGACTACGCCTCGATGGTCGTGGCCTGGCGCAACGGCGCGGCGGTGCGGCTGCGCGAGGTGGCCGACGTGATCGACGGCGTGGAAGACACGCGCACGCTGGGCCTGTTCAACGGCGAGCCGGCGATCATCGTGCTGATCACGCGGCAGCCCTCGGCCAACATCATCGAGACGGTCGACAACGTGCGCGCGCTGCTGCCCGAGCTGCAGGCGCAACTGCCGCCGGACGTGACGCTGCAGGTCGCGTCGGACAGCACCAATTCCATTCGCAGCTCGCTGCGCGAGGTGGAGATGACGCTGGTCATCGCGGTGCTGCTGGTGGTGCTGGTGGTCAGCCTGTTCCTGCGCAGCGTGCGCGCGACCGTGGTGCCGGCGGTGGCGACGGTGGTGGCGCTGCTGGGCACGTTCGGGGTGATGCACCTGCTGGGCTTCAGCCTCAACAACCTGAGCCTGATGGCGCTCACCGTGGCCACAGGCTTCGTGGTGGACGATGCCATCGTGGTGTTGGAGAACACCAGCCGCCACATCGAGGCGGGCATGTCGCGCATGAAGGCGGCGCTGCTCGGCGCGCAAGAGGTGGGCTTCACTGTGCTGTCGATCAGCGTGTCGCTGGTGGCGGTGTTCATTCCGCTGCTGTTCATGGGCGGGCAGGTGGGGCGGCTGTTCCGCGAGTTCGCGGTGACGCTGTCGGCGGCGGTGCTGATCTCGCTGGTCATCTCGCTCACCACCACGCCGATGATGTGCGCGTGGATGCTCAAGCCCGGCGGCAACAACGGTCACGGCAACGGCAAGCCACCGGGCCGCCTCGGCCGCGCGGCGGAGCGCAGCTACGACTGGATGCTCAAGCGCTACGAGAGCGCGCTCGACTGGGCGCTCGACAGCAAGGCGATCGTCATGTTCGTGCTGCTGGCGGTGGTGGGGCTCAATGTCTACCTGTTCAGCGCGGCACCCAAGGGCTTCTTCCCGCAGCAGGACAGCGGCCAGCTCAACGGCGGCCTGCGCGCCGACCAGAGCATTTCGTCGCAGGCCATGGGCGCCAAGCTGCGCGAGGTGGTCGACATCATCCGCAAGGACGAGGCGGTCGACACCGTGGTGGGCTTCACGGGCGGCGGGCGGGCGGGCGGCGGCTTCATGTTCGTCAACCTGAAACCGGCCAGCCAGCGCAAGGACAGCGGCCTGGCGGTGATCGCGCGGCTGCGTCCGCAGCTGGCGCAGGTGACGGGGCTGCGCGTGTTCCTCGGCCCGGTGCAGGATGTGCGCTCGGGCGGGCGCTCCAGCAACTCCACCTATCAGTACACGCTCAAGAGCGACAGCCTGTCCGACCTGCGCACGTGGGCCGTGAAGCTGGCCGACGAGATGAAGCAGCAGCCCATGCTGACCGACATCGACACCGACCAGGACCAGAACGGCGTGGAGACGGTGGCCAAGGTCGATCCCGACAGCGCGCGGCGCCTGGGGCTGACCTCCACCGCCATCGACAACGCGCTGTACAACGCCTTCGGCCAGCGGCAGGTGGCCACGATCTACACCGAACTCAACCAGTACCACGTGGTGATGGAATGGGCACCGGCCTACACGAGCAGCCCGAACGCGCTGCGCGACGTGTACGTGCCGGCCACCCGAACCTCGGTGGTCGGTGGGCAGGCCGTGACCACGCAGGTCGCAGCAACCACATCGACAAGCAGCACGACCGCTTCCACCAGCGCCGCCGCGACGGTGCCGGTGTCGGCCAACGCCGGCCTGCGCAACGCTTCGACCGGCAACGTGCTGAGCAACACGGCCACCACGCTGGTGCCGCTGTCGGCGGTGGCGAAGTTCGAGGAGCAGTCGGTCGCGACCTCGGTGAGCCATGAAGACGGCGAGCTCGCCACCACCATCTCGTTCAACCTGGCCGAAGGCGCCAACCTTGGCGATGCGCGCGAGGCCATTGCGAAGGCCGAGGCCAACATTGCCATGCCGACGAATGTGCGCGGCGCCTTTGCCGGCACCGCGCTGAGCGCGCAGCAGTCGCAGGGCCAGCAGGTGATGCTGATTCTGGCGGCGCTGGTGGTGATCTACATCGTGCTGGGCATCCTGTACGAGAGCCTGGTGCACCCGGTGACGGTGTTGTCGACCTTGCCCTCGGCCGGCGTGGGCGCGGTGCTGGCGCTCTTGATGTTCCGCATGGAGTTTTCCATCATCGCGTTGATCGGCGTGTTCCTGCTGATCGGCATCGTGAAGAAGAACGCCATCCTGATCATCGACTTCGCGCTGGAGGCCGAACGCTCGCGCGGCCTGAGCCCGCTCGAGGCGGTGCGCGAGGCCTGCCTGCTGCGCTTCCGGCCCATCCTGATGACCACGCTGGCTGCCGCGCTCGGTGCGCTGCCGCTGGCCATCGGCTTCGGCGAGGGCGCCGAGCTGCGCCGGCCGCTGGGCGTGGCGATCATTGGCGGACTCATCGCGAGCCAGCTGCTGACGCTGCTCACCACGCCGGTGGTGTACCTGCTGCTCGACAAGCTGCGCCGCCGTGGCAAGAACGAACACGCGCTGAGCCGCGCCCCGGCCGTCTGAGACCCATGACCATGAATGCCTCCTCTTCTTCCATCGGCCCTTCACGCCGCTTCTTCGCGCTGAGCACGCTCGCGCTGGCCGCCGTGCTCGCCGGCTGCGCCGTCGGCCCGACCTACCAGCTGCCGGCATCCGCTGCGCCTGCCGGCTGGAAGGAGCAGCCCGCCGCCGATGGCTGGCTGCCCGCCGCGCCGGCCGACGCGCTCGACCGCGGCGAGTGGTGGAAGCTCTTCGGCGATGCCACGCTCGATGAACTCGCGGGGCGCGTGCAGGTGTCGAACCAGAACATCGCCGCCGCCGTTGCCAACTACACGCAGGCCCAGGCGCTGGTGCGCGAGCAGCGCGCGGGGCTGTTCCCGTCGGTGTCGTTCGACGGCAGCGGCAGGCGCTCGGGCACGGTGGGTGGCAACGCCTCGGCCAGCCCGTCGAATGCCTTCGGCGGCACGCTGGGCGCGAGCTGGACGCCCGACGTGTGGGGCCGGCTGCGCGAAACCGTGAAGAGCGCGCAGGCCAACGCACAGGCCAGCGAGGCCGACCTGGCCTCGGCGCGGCTGTCGGCCATCGGCGACCTGGCCACCAACTACTTCTCGCTGCGCGAGGCCGACGCCGAGATCGTGCTGCTCGACGAAACCATCCTCGGCTACCAGCGCGCGTTCGAGATCACAAGC
>NZ_CALRZC010000324.1:0-6935 GCF_943372545.1 Variovorax sp. YR752
GCCCAGGCGACGCAGCCACTCGGCGTACGAGTAACGCGTCGGCACCTTCAGGAAGCGTGCCAGCGGCACCTGGGCGAGGATCATGTAGCCGGGCAGTGCGCGTTCCAGCGTGCCGTAGGCCTGGCGCTCGGCGGTGGTGAGGATGCGCGTCGCGGCGGGGGGCCAGGCCACGACCGTGTCGAGGCGACCGCCGTCCTTGGCCCGCTGCTCGCTCGATGCGCCGCGGCGACGCAGCACGAGCGCCAGCAGACCCGTGACCACGGCCGCAGCCAGTACCGCGACAGCCCAACCCGGCATCAAGCTTCCCCGTCGTGCAAGTCAATGAAGGTGCGCAGCATAACGCGGCGACGGCGCCGGGTCACCGCGGCCCGCCGGGCAGCTTCATGCCGCCCATGCGCTTCATCATCTTCATCAGGCCGCCGCCCTTCATCTTCTTCATCATCCCCTGCATCTGCTCGAACTGGTTGAGCAGGCGGTTGACCTCCTGCACCTGAACGCCCGCCCCCGCGGCGATGCGGCGCTTGCGCGTGGCCTTGATCAGCTCGGGCTTGCGCCGCTCGAGCGCCGTCATCGAGCAGATGATGCCTTCCATGCGGCGCACGTCGCGCTCGGCGCGGTCCATGTCGGCCTGGCCGAGGTTGGCGGTCTTGCCGCCGGTCATCTGCGTGGGCAGCTTGTCGATCAGGCCGGACAGCCCGCCCATCTTCTTCATCTGCGAGATCTGCATCAGGAAGTCGTTGAGGTCGAAGCCATCGCCCGACTTGACCTTGTCGGCGAGCTTCTGCGCCGCCGCGATGTCGACGCCCTTCTGCACCTCCTCGACCAGCGCGACGATGTCGCCCATGCCGAGGATGCGGCCGGCATGGCGCTGGGCGTCGAACACCTCGAGGCCGTCGATCTTCTCGCTGGTGCCGGCGAACTTGATCGGCGCGCCGGTGATCTGCCGCACCGACAGCGCCGCGCCGCCGCGCGAGTCGCCGTCCATCTTGGTCAGCACGATGCCGGTCAGCGGCAGCGCTTCCTTGAAGGCGCGGGCGACATTGATCGCGTCCTGGCCCTGCATGGCGTCGACGACGAACAGCGTCTCGACCGGGTTCAGCGCCGCATGCAGATCGGCGATCTCCTTCATCAGCGCCTCGTCGATCGCGAGGCGGCCGGCGGTGTCGACGAGCAGCACGTCGAAGTAGTGGCGGCGCGCGTGGTCGATCGCGGCGCGGGCGATGTCCAGCGGCTTGTCGTTCGCGGTCGACGGGAACCACTCGGCGCCGGCCTGCTTCGTGACGGTCTTGAGCTGCTCGATGGCGGCGGGGCGGTAGACGTCGGCCGAGACGGTCAGCACCTTCTTCTTGCGCTTGTCGATCAGGTGCTTGGCCAGCTTGGCGGTGGTGGTGGTCTTGCCGGCACCCTGCAGGCCGGCCATCAGGATGACCGCCGGCGGCTGGGCAGCCAGGTTGATGTCCGCCACGCCATCGCCTATCGTCGCGGCGAGTTCGCGGTTGACGATGCCCACCAGCGCCTGGCCCGGCGTCAGCGAGCCCACCACATCGGCGCCCAGCGCCTTGTCCTTCACCCGGGCGATGAAGTCGCGCACGACGGGCAGCGCGACGTCGGCCTCGAGCAGGGCCATGCGCACCTCGCGCAGCATCTCCTGAACGTTGCTCTCGGTGATGCGGGCCTGGCCGCGCATCGTCTTGACGGCGCGACTCAGGCGTTCGGTCAGGGTGGAAGCCATGCTGGAGCGCCGCCCGGGAACGAGAAGCGCGAAAGTACACTGTGGGCATGATTTTATCTGTCGGCCCCGGTGGGGACATGGGCTGGGCCCTGTTGCTGCCCACGCTGGCGGCCCTGGTGGCCTACGCGCTGGCGGCGGTGATGCCGGTGCAGCGCGAGGCGGCGCTGCGCAATGCGCTGCTGGCCGGCTGGGTCGCCCATGCACTGTCGATCGTGGTCGACATCGGCGGGATCGGCGCCACCGTGAGCGGTGCGCGTTTCGGATTCGCGCCGGCCCTGTCGGTCACGATGTGGCTGGTGCTGGCGGTGTATGCCGTCGAAAGCCGCTTCCTTCCGCTGGCTGGCGTGCAGCGCACGCTCGCGCTGCTCGGCGCTGCGGCGGTGTTGCTGGCGCTGATCTTCCCCGGCGAACTGCGCCCGAACGCACTGTCGCGCTGGGCGCCGCTGCACTGGGTGCTGGGCATCGCTTCCTACGGCCTGTTCGGTGCGGCCGTTCTGCACGGCGCGATGCTCAACCGCGCCGAGCAGCAGCTTCGCCAACGCACCGCGCCGGCGGCCGGCGGCATGCCTCTGCTTCGGCTGGAACGGCTGACCTTCCGCTTCGTCGGGGCAGGCTTCGTCGTGCTGTCGGCGGCGCTGCTGCTCGGTGCCTGGTTCGCCAACCCGTGGCGATGGGACCACAAGACGGTGTTCTCGATGCTCGGCTGGGTGGTCTTCGCGGCCCTGCTGGCCGGGCGCCGCGCCTTCGGCTGGCGCGGGCCGATCGCCACGCGCTGGCTCTACGGCGGCGCCGCGCTGCTGCTGCTGGCCTACGTGGGATCGCGCTTCGTGCTCGAGATCCTGCTGCAGCGCCCGCCGGCGAACTGAGGGCCGTGCCGATGAAGTACGTGCTGCTCGTGGTCGCCGTGCTGGTGCTGGTGTGGCTGTTGCGCGGTGCACGCCGCCCGGGCCTGCCGTCGCGACCGGCTGCCGACCGTGCGGATGCCAAGGCCCAGCCGATGGTCGCCTGCCAGCATTGCGGCGTGCACCTGCCGCAGCACGATGCCTTGCCTGGGCGAGGCGGCGTGTTCTGCACCGAGGCCCACCGTGCCGCGTACGAGCGACAGCATCCGCCGGCCTGAGCGCGCCGCCGTGCATATGCGGAGGGGCTCGTGAGCGCGCCGCCCCGTGGCCGCGAGAGGCGCGTGGGCGACCGACGCGGCCCGCGTCGCGCGCCCACCGCCGACGAGTCCTGGTTCGGCGCCTTCGGCTCCGCAGAAGACACTCAGGTCTCGACCGACGACGGCGCCACCATGCCGATGCCGGACGCATCGACGCGGCCGGCCGGGTCGACGCTCGATTCGCGGCTGTTCTCGCGCCAGGCCGAGCGCATTGTCAGTGCCGGCCAGACGGCCTTCGACCGCATCTACCGCACCTTCATCGGCGCGCGTGCCGCGCTCGGTGTCGCGCTCGTCGTCGCGCAGGCGATCACCGGCCTGTTCGGCGCGCGGCCGTCGCTGCCGGCGGCGCTGGTCAGCGTCGCCTACGGTGCGCTGGCGCTCAGCCTGTGGCTGCTGCCGCGCCGCCGCACAGTGGAGCCGAAGTCGCTCGCCCGCGTGCTCGGCGCGCCATGGCTCACCACCATCGGCGTCGACGTCATTGCATTCAGCGCACTGCACATGCTGACGCCGGGCGCGAGCCTGAACTACGTCGCCCTGCTCGTTCTGCCGGTGCTGATGGCCGGCGTGCTGACGCCGCGGCCGCTGGCGCTGGCCACTGCGGCAGCGGTGGCGCTGATGCTGCTCGTCGCGGCCTGGCTCGGCTCGCTGCGGGACGGCAGCCTGACTCAGCTGATGACGCAGGCAGCGCTGGCGGGCAGCGGCTTCTTCGTCATCACCGTGCTGGCGGGCGAACTGGCCGGGCGGCTGGCGCGCGAGGAACTCACCGCGCTCGGCAACATGGAGATGGCACGCCAGCAGGCGGCGCTGAACCGCCTGGTCATCGAGGAGATGCAGGACGGCATCCTCGTCGTCGACCGCCGCGGGCGCGTTCGTGCGGCCAATCCTGCCGCGCGGCGCCTGCTGGCGCCAACGGGGATGAGCAGGCCGGCGCCGTTCCAGCTGCGCGGGGTCGAAGCCTGGTCCGAGCTGGTGCGCACGGTCGAGCAGGCATTCGTCGAGTCGGCCTGGCCCGAAGCCGGCCGCGACGTGACGCTCGAATTCGAGCCGGGCTCTGCGCGCACGCTGCGCGTGCGGGTGCGCTTCACGCGGCACAAGGCGGCTCAGGCCAACGAGGACTTCTGCGTGCTCTTCCTCGAGGACGTGCGCAACATGCAGGCACGCAGCCGGCAGGAGAAGCTCGCCGCGATGGGCCGTGTCTCCGCCGGCATCGCGCACGAGATTCGCAACCCGCTGGCGGCGATCGCCCAGGCCAACGCGCTGCTTGCAGAGGACGCCACCGAGCCGGGCCAGCGCCAGCTGACGCGCATGGTGGCCGACAACGTCGACCGGCTCAAGCGCATCGTCGACGACGTGATGGAGGTGGCGCCGGGCCAACCCCAGGAGGTTCATGCGATCGACGCCACCGCGCAGGTGGCAGCCGTGTGCAGCGATTGGGCGCGCTCGGCGGGCGTCAAGCTGGGCGACCAGAGCGTGCTGCGCGTCGACCTGCCGTCACAGCCGCTGGGCGTGGCTTTCGACGCCGAGCACCTTCGCCGGGTGCTGGTCAACCTGCTCGACAACGCCCACCGCCACGCCAGCGGCAGGCCGGGTGCCATCCTGCTGCGCCTGGACTCGCGCGACGAGACACGCGCCTTCCTCAGCGTGGCCAGCGACGGCGCGCCGATCCCACCGGAAGTCGAGCGCTATCTCTTCGAGCCGTTCTTCTCGACGCGCAGCCGCGGCACCGGACTGGGCCTGTATATTTGCCGTGAGCTGTGCGAGCGTTACGGCGCGAGCATCGACTACCGGTCGCGCGCCCCCGGCGACCCGCACGGCAACGAATTCTTCGTGGTGATGCGGCGCATGCCGCTGGCCGACACCGACGCGCGACTGCACCTGACCTCATGAGCTCCGCCTCGCATTTCAGTCTCCTGGTCGTCGATGACGAGCCCGACCTGCGCACGCTGTACGAGCTGACGCTGCTGCGCGAGGGCTACGACATCGAGACCGCCGCGACGGTCGAGGAGGCGTGGGCACACCTGAAGGACCGCACCTACAGCGCGGTCATCACCGACATGCGCCTGCCCGACGGCACCGGGCTGGACCTGCTGCGTCGCCTCGAGGAGTCCGGCCGGCGCGAGAAGGCGATCGTCATCACCGCCTACGGGTCGGCAGAGAACGCGGTCGAGGCGCTGAAGGCCGGCGCCTACGACTACCTCACCAAGCCGGTCGACCTGAAGCAGTTCCGTGCGGTGGTGGCCTCGGCGCTCGGCCGCGGCGGCCCGGCCGTGCCGACGATGGACCCGTCGACGCTGCCTTCGGAGAACGGCACGCCGGCGCAGCCGAAGTCTCCGAAGCCCGCCGCCGCGCCGGCCGCACCGGCCAGCAACGCGCTGCGCCGCATGGCCGGCCGCTCGGCGGCGATGCTGCACGTGCGCGCGTTGGTCGAGAAGGTGGCCCGCAGCATGGCACCGGTGCTGGTCAACGGCGAGTCGGGCACCGGCAAGGAACTGGTCGCACGCGCCATCCACGAGATCAGCCCACGCGCGGCGCAGCCTTTCATCGCGGTCAACTGCAGCGCGATTCCGGAACAACTGCTCGAGGCGGAATTCTTCGGCTACCGCAAGGGGGCCTTCACTGGAGCGGCCGAGGACCGCGAGGGCTTCTTCCAGGCCGCCAACGGCGGAACGCTGTTCCTCGACGAGATCGGCGACCTGCCGCTGTCGATGCAGAGCAAGCTGCTGCGGGCGATCCAGGAGCGTTCGGTGCGGCCGGTCGGCGCGGTGAGCGAGCAGTCGGTCAATGTGCGGCTGCTCAGCGCCACCCACAAGGATCTTGGCGCCGAAGTGCACGCGGGAAAGTTCCGCCAGGACCTCTACTACCGGCTGAACGTCATCCAGATCCGCGTGCCGCCGCTGCGCGAGCGGCTGGAGGACCTGTCGGACATCACCGAGCGAGTGCTCGAGCGCATCGCCCACGACGCCGGCGTGTCACCGCCGCCGCGGTTGACGCGCGAGGCGCTTCAGCATCTGTCGCGCTATGCGTTCCCGGGCAATGTGCGCGAGCTGGAGAACCTGCTGCACCGCGCTGTTGCGCTGTCGGGCGGCGAGACGATCGATGTCGCGGATCTCGGCCTGCCCGAGTCCGAGATGGCTGAGCCCTTCGTCGTCGAGCCCGACGCTTTCGCGGCGATGGCCGTCGATGAACCGCCGCTGCGCTTCCCGCCAGCGGCCCACGCCGTGCCGGCCGAGGAGCCCTTGCCGCAGGACCTCGCCGCGTACCTGGACGAAGTCGAGCGCGACATCCTTGCCCGAGCGCTGGAGCGGCATCGCTTCAACCGCACGGCCGCTGGCGCCAGCCTCGGCCTGTCGCTGCGACAGATGCGCTACCGCATGGCGCGGCTGGGCGTGAACGTCGGCGGCGACGGTGTCGAGCGAGAGTAGGCCGGCGCGCATCGCCAGGACGCGGTGGAACGCGGGCTGGTGGTCGGCGGCACGCCGCTGCGACTCGCCGAACTTCGGCCCGCGGCCCGATGGAACGCGCGTGTCGCTGCTGGTGCTGCATTCGATCAGTCTTCCACCAGGCGAATACGGTGGCCCTGCGATCGAGCAGTTGTTCACCGACCGGCTCGACTGGGATGCCCACCCGTACTTCCGGACGATCCGCGGCATGCAGGTCTCGGCGCACTTCGTGGTACGGCGCGATGGCTCGCTGCTGCAGTTCGTCTCATGTGACCGCCGCGCCTGGCACGCCGGCCGCTCGTCGTGGAAGGGCCGCGACAACTGCAATGACTACTCGATCGGCGTCGAGCTCGAGGGGCTGGAGGGCGAGGCTTTCGAGTCGGCGCAGTACGACACGCTGCTCGCACTCGCGCCCGGCCTGGCGCGCCGCTACCCGATCGAGGCCGTGGCCGGCCACGAGCATGTGGCGCCGGGCCGCAAGGGCGATCCGGGCGCCGGCTTCGACTGGGCCTGCCTGCGCGCCGGTCTGCTGTCCGTCGGCATCGCGGATTGGGACTTTCCCGACAGTGCAACATGACGCAACGGCCGTCGATGCGCCGGGAGG
>NZ_CALRZC010000325.1:0-6927 GCF_943372545.1 Variovorax sp. YR752
CGACGCCATCGAGGCGCTGGCCACCGAAAAATCGGTGCAGCTCACCTGGCACTTCGACGACGAGAAGGGCGCACCGCCCGACCTCGCGGCGTTGCTGGGCGGCAAGGGCGCCACCAGCCATTACTACTGCTGCGGCCCCACGCCGATGCTCGACGCTTTTGAAAAGAGCTGCGAGCAACTGGGCTACGCCAACGCACACATCGAGCGCTTCGCCGCCGTGCATGTGGAGGCGCCCAGCGCCACACAGACCTGCGTGGTGCAGTGCGCCAAGAGCGGCAAGAGCGTCGAGGTGCCTCCGGGCAAATCGATTCTCGACAGCCTGATCGACGCTGGCCTCACCCCCGACCACAGCTGCAAGGAAGGCGTCTGCGGCGCCTGCGAAACAGCAGTGCTCGAGGGCGAAGTCGATCACCACGACGGCATCCTCACCAAGATCGAACGTGCGTCCAACAAGACCATGATGATCTGCGTCTCTCGCTGCAAGGGCGAGCGGCTGGTGCTGGATATCTGAGCAACAAGGCCCCAACCCACAAGACGGCCGAGAGAAAAACCAACCGAGACATTCAATGAAAAAGTACTTGATCGCGATGGCTGCGGCCACCGCGGCTGGCGGAGCGCTGGCCCAATCTTCCGTGACGCTGTTCGGCGTGGTCGATGCCTCCGTGATCTACACGCGCGGCAGCGGCGACGGATCGGCCCACAAGACGCAGCTGGGCAACAGCGGCAACATGTTCAGCCGCCTGGGTTTCCGCGGCACCGAAGACCTCGGTGGTGGACTCTCGGCCAGCTTCTGGCTCGAGATGGGCCTGCAGAACGACAGCGGCACGGGCTTTCCGTCGAACTCGAACAACCAGGCCAGCGGCAACGGCACGCCGGGCGTGATGAGCTTCAACCGCCGCTCGACCGTGAGCCTGGCCGGTCCCTTCGGTGAAGTGCGCATGGGCCGCGACTACGTGCCCGCCTTCTGGAACACCGCGATCTTCGACCCCTTCGGCACCGGCGGCGGCATCGGCGCCAACCAGATCTACTTCTCGGGCTTGGGCGGCCTGGTGGCGCCCACCGGCACGCGCGCCTCGAACAGCGTCGGCTACTTCCTGCCGGCCAGCCTGGGCGGCTTCTACGGCCAGGTGATGTACGCGATGGGCGAGAACGACTCGACCTCGGTGCTGCCCGGCACGCAGGTGTCGAACAAGCACGACGGCCAGCACACGGGCGCGCGCTTCGGCTACCAGAGCGGCGGCTTCAACGTGGCCATTGCCACCGGCCGCACGCGCTACGCGAGCGGCGATCTGCGCGTGACCAACCTCGGCGCGGCCTACACCTTCGGCCCCTCGCTCATGAACCTCAAGCTCACGAGCGAGCTGTACAAGGAGTCGAAGGGCAGCACCGACGCCAAGGGCGTGCTGGTCGGCTTCCAGCTGCCCATCGGGCCGGGCGAGATCAAGGCCTCGTACGCGCGCTACAGGCTGGAGCCGCTCAACGCGGTGCTCGAGCCCACGACGTCGAAGCTGGCGCTGGGCTACGTGCACAACCTGTCCAAGCGCACGGCGGTGTACGGAACCATTGCCCGCATCAGCAACAAGAACGGCGCAACGCAGGCTTTGGCCGGCGCCATCACGCGGCCCAACCGCGCCTCCAGCGGCGTCGAGTTCGGCATGCGCCACATGTTCTAGGCGCGGCCACAGAGCGCGCCCCCCCAAGCCAGAGAGAGCCCCGGTCATGCAGAGCAAGAACTTCCGTTGGTACGGCGTCATCACGCTGTTCGTGATCGTGGCGATCTCTTACGTCGACCGCATCAACATCGCGGTGCTGATCACCGATGCGGACTTTCTGAAGCACGTCGGGCTCGACCCCTCCGACCGCGTGAGCCAGGGCTTGCTGGCGACGGCCTTCATGCTCGGCTACGGCGTGTCGGCCTTCGTGCTCACGCCGTTCTGCTCGGCGCTGTTCGGTGTGCGGCGCAGCCTGATCTACGGCCTCATCCTGTGGGGCGTGGTGACCTGGGCCTCGCCGATGTTCAACAGCTACGGCCTGCTGCTGGCCTCGCGCGTGCTGCTGGGCGTGTCGGAAGGGCCGCTGTTCTCGCTGGCCTCGTCGTACATCAAGGCGCACTTCAAGAGCGACGAGAACGGCAAACCCAACGCGCTGGTGAACATGGGCACGGGCCTGGGGCTGGCGGTGGGCTATCCGCTGGTGGGCTACCTGCTCACGCAGTTCGATTGGGACAGCTCCTTCCATGTGCTGGGCGTGCTCAACATCGTGCTGGGCATTCCGCTGGTGCTGGCCTTCGTGCGCATGCCGCCGGGGCATGGCGACGGCATCAAGCCCTCGTCGCTCGGCGATGCGATGTCGCGCGTGGCGGGCATCGTGAAAGGCGCGCTGCACACGCGGCACCTGTTCCTCATCACGCTGCTCACGTCGGCCGCGCTGGCCTACCTCTGGGGCAGCAGCAACTGGCTGCCGACCTACCTGCGCGAAGCGCGCGGCTTCTCGCTGCGCGAGATGGGCTGGATCGCCTCGCTGCCGCAGTACGCCACCGTGCTCGCGGTGTTCACAGGCGGCGTGCTCATCGACAAGCTCGGGCGCGACCGCGTGCCCTTCATCTTCATGGGCGCGAGCGCGGGCGTGGCACTGTCGGTGCTACTGGCCATCAATGCGCGCGACCCGTACATGGCGGCGACCTGCCTCGTGGCGGCCAACTTCTTCTGGGGCCTGCAGAGCCCGGCCATTCCGAGCACCGTGCAGCATTGCGCGCGGTCCGAGCACACGGCCAGTGCCTTCGGCGTGACCAACGGCGTGGGCAGTCTCGTGGCGGGCTTCATGCCGGCGCTGATGGGTGGCGTGATCACGGCGGTATCGCACAGCGGTGGTGCAGCGCACACAACCGTGACCGCGGCCTCGTCGGCGGCGGGTTTCTTCGCGGGCTTTGCACTGCTCATCGGCACGCAGGTGGTGGTGTTTGCATGCGGCTTCTTGCTGTGGTGGCGCGAGCGTGCGCAACGCTCCGCTGCAGTCTCTGGTTCACAGCTTTCGTAGTGTTTGACGTGGCTTGAACCTTCGTACTGTGGCCGCTTCGTCACAGTGCATGGCCCGTGTTTTTGTCATCTGCGTGAGCAGGTGTTTCGGGCGCAGAACCATCTTCGTATTGCACGGCATGCACAGCCGGCCATGATGCCGTTCGACCTATCGCGCGCGAACAATTTGAGAGAGAAAAGTTCCGCGACGCGTTGAGCTCATTGCATCGATCAGCTACAACTGCGAGCACTTCAACGGACGAGGGAATGCGCGTGAAATCAACCACAAGAGCCGCAGCCAGTCTTGCCGTCGCCATCGCTTTCGCCATGGCCCCGGCCGTTCACCTGACGGGTGAACGCATCGTGTCGATGCACGGGCACTGAGCCCGGCCCGCGACACCCCACCGCGTTCACACGCTCCCCCCAACACCCCGCGTCTTGACGGGAATGGCGCCGCTCGCCCCGCGCATTCTGGGACCACCGCAGCACACGCGGTGCGGTCCGGCCTGAGCCTGCGTTCCTGACGAACTGGTTGTTCGCCGGGAGGGCGCTGTGCTGCCCGCATTTCTTGCTGATCTGTCGTTCGTTCCACTCATCCCGCGCGCGTCACGTGCATCGCCGGCTATCCGCCGGTGCCTGCGGTGCGGCGCATGTTCCTTACCAAGAGTACCCAGAGGCGATCATGAAATCACTGAATACACCTGTCGTTCATCGTCTGGCTCTCACGGCCGTGACCCTTGCCGCACTGACGGCCTGCGGCGGCGGCGGAGACAGCGGCGGTGGCGCGTCGTTCGGCGGCACGGGCCTGAACGCACCGGGGGCCTCGGCGCCCGCGGCCGACGGCGCAGACAGCACCAAGAAGTCACCCGACGACGGCGTGCCCGCCGCACCCGAATCGGCAGTGGCCGCGGTCGATCGTTCGGCCCGTCCGATGGAACTGCCCGACACGGTCTGGCCCGTCAACTACAAGCTGTGGTTCCGCCCCGATGCAGCGCTCAAGACTTTTGTAGGCCGCGCCGACGTGGAGATCGACGTGCTCCAGCCGGTCGACGCCATCGTCGTCGCCGCGCACGACCTCAACTTTGCACGCGGGCGCACCACGCTGCGCAAGGTGTCGAAGCCGGGCGAGGCGATTCCGCTGATTCCCACGCCGCAGACGCGCGGCGACTTCGTGCAGCTGCGCCTGAACGACGGGCAGATCGCCAAGGGCAAGTACCTGCTGCACATGGAGTGGGACGGCAAGATCCAGTTCTCCGATGCCGAGTACTGCACGCCCGAAGTGCTGGCGAAAAACCCGCTGTGCTCGGCCGCGTCGGGCATCTTCAAGGTGGGCCTGTCCACGCCCGAGGGCGTGAGCAGCGACGCCATCGTGACGCAGGGCGAAACCAACTTCGCACGCCAGTGGTTTCCCGGCTGGGACGAGCCGGCCTTCCGCCACACCTTCGAGATCTCGGCCGAGGTGCCGGGCGAATGGAAGACCGTGTCGAACGGCGCGCAGACCGAGGCCGTGAAACTGCCCGACGGCTACCAGCGCGTGGCCTTCGAGAAGACGCCCTCGATGCCGATGTACCTGGCCTTCTTCGGCGGCGGCAAGTTCGACATCCTGGCCGACAAATTCAAGAACCCGCTCGACGGCAGCGACATGGCGCTGCGCTGGTTCACGCCGCCGGGCCGCTCCGACTGGGCCAAGTTCGCCATGGAGTGGACCAAGGTCTCGATGGACTACTACTACAAGTACACCGGCATCTCGCTGCCCTTCAAGAAGTTCGACACCGTGGCCGCCAACGACAGCTACGACAACAAGCCCAACACCGGCTTCGGTGGCATGGAGAACTGGGGTGCGATCTTCGAGTTTGCCGACGCGGTGCTCACCAAGCCCGGCGACAAGCCCACGCTGTACTCGGTGACCGTGGTCACGCACGAGGTGGCGCACCAGTGGTTCGGCGACCTCGTCACGCTCGACTGGTGGGACAACGTGTGGCTTAACGAGTCGTTTGCGCGGTGGTTCGAACGGCGCACCACCATCAAGTTCCACCCCGAGTACTACAGCTTCTCCGACTACGTGCTCGACAAGCACAACGTGATCGTGGCCGACCTGAAACCCTCGGCCGTGCCGGTGCAGCGCAACCTGAACGATGCGGGTTCGTTCGGCTTCATCAGCCCGTCGATCTTTGTCTACAACAAGGGCAGCCACGTACTGGAGACGATCCAGAACTACATCGGCGAAGAGGCGATGCAGAAGGGCCTGCAGATCTACCTGAAGGACTATGCATACGGCAACGTCACGCCCACGCGCTTGTGGACCTCGCTGGAGAAGGCCACCAACAAGAAGGTCAGTGACATCGGCGACAGCCTCATCCGCCAGACCGGCGTGCCGCTGCTCACGGTCGATGCGCAATGCGCCGGCGACCGCACCTACGTCAACATCACGCAGGAGTCGTTCCCCAACCAGAACCAGTTCCCGGCCTCGACGTGGACCATTCCCGTCACGCTGGCGTACGGCGATGCGATGGAGAAGCGCGAGACCTTCGTGATGTCGAACAACGCCACGCAGGTCGAGCTGCCGGGCTGCTCCGCCGTGCTCGCCGGGCCGACGGGGCAGGACTACTACGTGAGCAACTACAGCGCGCCATCGTGGAGCAACCTGCTGGCCAAGGTGCAGAACTTCGCGGGCAACAAGCCCTTGCTGCTGAACATCGAACGCGATGCCTTCCGCCTGCTGGGCGTGGGGCGTATCACGCAGGCGCAGTACGACCAGATCAAGGGCGTGCTCAACCTGCCGGCGCCGCTGCTCGCCAAGACGCAGGAGAGCCAGCAGAAGATGGCGGCGGTGGAGTCGGGCGGCAAGGAAGAGTACCCGCACGCCCTGCGCTTCCAGGGAAAGCTGCCGCTGCGCGAGAACCAGAAGCGTTGAGTCGGGCTGAGTTGAACTGAGCCTTCTTTCGTGAACCCCGCATGTGCCGCCGGGCGTGCCTGGCGGTGCATGCGTCACCTCATTCGAATCCCATGAAAACACTTCTGAATTCTTTGCTGGCAGTGGCCTGCGTGTCACTGCTCTCGGCCTGCGGCGCGCGCGGCGGACCCGAGACCGAACTGGTCGGCGTCTACGCCGTCGAACGCAACGGCGTGCTCAAGGAGGTCGTCAAGATCGAGCGCGACGGCGACCGCTTCATCATGCGCGACAAGGTGCGCACGCCCGAATGGAGTGAACCCAAGATGCAGATGCAGCCGGTGACGCGCGAGCGCTGGAGCCGCATCACCACCGAGACGGAGCACACGTCTTTCGTCGGCATCTCGAGCGACCAGCTCGGCATCTTCAAGGTGCCGCCCGGGTGGCAGAAGAACGGCTTCAAGACGCAGACGGGCTACTTCCTGTTCTATTCGCAAGGGCCTGTGGAGGCGCACAAGCTTTGATGTTCAGGGCGTCGCTCCCGCCGACGCGGTACCTTGCTCCGCGAATGTCCCCCGCCTTCGGCTCCTCCTTGATTTCGCTGCGCAAGGCACCGCATCGACGTGAGCGAGTTCAGAGCGCCGGTTGATCGGCCCGCACCACGACTGCGCTCAGCGGGCGCAGGACACTGGGTACTTCCCGCAGCGAAATAAAGGAGGAGGGCGAAGCCCGGGGGACATTCGCGGAGGGAAGTACCCGGTGGCCTGTGCACGCGCCCTGAACGGCAGCGCTCAGCTACGGCGCAACGATCGCGCCTTCGATGCGATGGCGCTTCAACGCATCGGCCACAAAACCAGAAGCCTTCATCTCCTCGACAAAGGACGAGAGCAGCGCCTGCGCCTCGGCCCCGCGACTGGCCGGCGTACCCATCGCCTGCTGGATCACCATGAAGCGCCCCGGCAGCACACGCACGCCCGGTGCGCGGGCGGCTTCACCTTCGAGCAGCTGGCGGATGCCAGCCGC
>NZ_CALRZC010000326.1:0-6921 GCF_943372545.1 Variovorax sp. YR752
GTGCCTTTGCATCGGTGACGATGGTCATGCGCGGTGCCTCAGCGGAACATCAGGAAGTACAGCAGGAAGATGTTGACCACCAGCAGCGCGGCCGCGGTCGGTATCTGCACCTTGATCACCGCGTTCTTGTCGGGCAGCTCCAGCAGCGCCGCGGGCACGATGTTGAAGTTGGCCGCCATCGGCGTCATGAGCGTGCCGCAGTAGCCCGAGAACATCCCGATGGCCGCCATCACGGCCGGGTCGCCGTGGTACACGCCCACCAGCACCGGCACGCCGACGCCGCCCGTCATCACCGGGAAGGCCGCGAAGCCGTTGCCCATGATGATGGTGAACAGCGCCATGCCCAGCACGTACACCGCGACGGCAACAAAGCGGATGTCCATGTTGATGTAGCTGGTGGTGATGTGCGCCACCGCCTTGCCCACGCCGGCGTCGGAGAACACCAGGCCCAGCATGCCGAGCATCTGCGGCAGCACCACGGCCCAGCCGAGCGCGTCGGTCAGGCGGCGCGACTCGCGCATGCCCTGCACGGGCGTCTCGCGCGTCAGCCAGCAGGCCAGCGCCAGCGCCACCACGCAGCCGATGCCCAGGCTCACCAGCGTGGTGTTCTTGGGGTCGAGCAGCAGCGTGCCGCCGAGCTTGATGTGGCTCATGCCCACGGTGCCGATCACGGTGACCAGCGGGATCGCCAGCGCCGGAATGAAGAGCTTGTTGCCCAGGCGCGTGGCGCTGGCCTGGTACTGCGCGGGCGTGGGTTCGCGGTGCTTGCCCGCGCCGACGCCGCGCAGGCCGGCAATGACGGCCATGCCGATCGCGCCGACGCCGACCAGCGCGGGCGGCAGCTTGTCGCCGACCAGGAAGACCAGCGCATAGATGCCCCAGAAGAGCGCGCTGGTGTAGCGCTTGGGATGCTGGCGGTCGGCCAGCGTCATCACGGCCGTGATGGCGAGGATGACGCCGACCAGAAGGTACAGGTGCTGGATCGAGAGAATCATGATGTTCAGCGTCCTTCCTTGGCGGGCACGGCAGTGGCGACAGGCGCGTCGGCCTGTGCGGCGCCACCCAGCTCACGGGCCAGCGCCTGGTCGAGCCGGCGCAGGCGCCAGGCGTGGATGATGAAAGCGGCAATGGCCGTCGGAATGCCCCACATCGCGATGTGCAGCGGCTCCACGTCGATGCCGGCTTCGTGCAGGAAGGTGGTCATGAGCACGATGGCGCCGAAGGCCACGAAGATGTCTTCGCCGAAGAACAGGCCCACGTTGTCGGTGGCCGCGGCGTAGGCGCGCAGCTTGTGGCGGATGCGGTCGGGCAGCTTGCCGTAGCGCGTCTCGGTGGCGCCTTCGGCCATCGGCGCGAGCAGCGGACGCACCATCTGCGGATGGCCGCCCAGGCTGGTCAGGCCCATGGCCGCCGTGAGTTCGCGCGCCGCGAGGTAGACGATCAGCAGGCGGCCGGCGGTGGCCGACTTGATGCGGCTGATCCAGTTCTGCGCGTGCTGGCGCAGGCCGTGGCGCTCCAGCAGGCCGATCACCGCCAGCGGCAGAAGAATGATCAGCGGCAGATTGCGCGTCTTGATGAAGCCGGTGCCGATGGCCGTGAGGATCGCCATCGGGCTGAAGCCCGCGGCAAACGCCGTCACGATGGCCGTGACGATCACGACCAGCATCGGATTGAAGCGCAGGATGAACCCCGCAATGATCACGGCCACGCCGATCAGCGGCCACAGGGGGACTTCAGGTGTCATGGTTGGTCTTTCGTTGCAATGCAAAACACCGGCGCAGGGGCACCGGTGCGGTCGATTGATGCAAACCTCATGCCAATGAATGAGCAATTCATTTCTTATGAATCACTCATTTCAAACAAGTTGTTGAACAATTTCATGTAGTGTGCCCAACAACAGTGCTTGGATACCCCCATGAAAACCCTGAAACGGGCGCGTTTCGGTGCACGGCCCGGCGTGGCACAGGGGCTGTCTGTTACAACGCAGGCTCGCTGCGACCCTCCCTTTTTCCCTCCGACCGACCGGCATGACCCGACTGGATTCCCCCGCTTCCCCCCCCTCGCCGGCCGCCGGCGCGCTCACGCTCAACGACCGCGTGGCCGAGCTGATCCGCCAGAAGATCGTGAAGGGCGAGTTCTCGCCGGGGCAGCGGCTGTCGGAGGCCGCGCTGGCCGACAACCTGGAGATTTCGCGCAATACCCTGCGCGAGGTGTTCCGCACGCTGACCAAGGAAGGCCTGCTCAAGCACGCGCCGAACCGCGGCGTGTTCGTGGCGGTGCCGAGCATCGCGTCGATCATCGACATCTACCGCGTGCGCCGGCTCATCGAGTGCCAGGCGCTGGCGCAGGCCTACCCGCGCCACCCCGCCAAGAAGCACATGCGCGAGGCGGTCGAGATGGCGCTGAAATGCCGCGACGCCGGCGACTGGCTGGGCGTGGGCACGGCCAACATGGAGTTCCACAAGGGCATCGTCGAGCTGGCCGACAGCGAGCGGCTCAACGTGCTGTTCGCCCACATCCTGGTCGAGCTGCGGCTGGCCTTCGGGCTGCTGAAAGACCCGGAGTTCCTGCACGCGCCCTACGTGGACATGAACACGAAGCTGCTCGAACTCATCGAGGCCGGCAAGTTCGCCGAAGGCTCGGCGGCGCTGAACGACTACCTCATCCACTCCGAGCGCATCGTGCTGGCGGTGTATGCGCGGCAGATGCCGGACGGCGGACTCGACAACTAGTTGAACCAGCCCGCGCCGCGCCGCGCGGGCTGCCGCGCTAGCGCTCCTTGCCCATCATCAGGTCGGGCAGGAACGTCACGATGCTGGGGAACAGCGTGACCAGCGCGATGCACAGCACGAGGCAGAAGAAGAACGGAATCGCTGCCTTGGCGATCACGTTGCTGTCCTTGCCGGTCATGTTCTGCAGCACGAAGAGGTTGAAGCCCACCGGCGGCGTGACCTCGGCGATCTCGACCAGCAGCACCACGAAGATGCCGAACCAGACCAGGTCGAAGCCCGCCTTCTGGATCATCGGCAGCACCACCGCGCTGGTCAGCACGATCATCGAGATGCCATCCAGCGCCGTGCCCAGCACCAGGTACACCACCACCAGCGCACCGATCAGCGCGTAGGGCGACAGCTGCATGCTGTCGACCCACTCGGCCAGCTCGCGCGGGATGCCGGTGAAGGCCATGGTCTTGGTCAGGAACGCGGCGCCCGCCAGGATGAACATGATCATGCAGCTGGTGCGCGTGGCACCCATGAGCCCGTCCTTGAAGTTCTGCCAGGTGAGGCTGCGTCCATACGCCGCGATGGCCAGCGAGCCCAGCACGCCGAAGGCGGCGCACTCGGTGGCCGTGGCCCAGCCGGCCACGAGCACCCAGACGATGAACACGATCAGCAGCGCACAGGGAATGAGGTTGCCCGACAGCCGGATCTTCTGCATGAAGGTGGTGGGCGGATCAGCCGGCGGCACCTTGTCCGGATGGCGCAGGCTCCACCAGGCGATGTAGCCCGAGAACAGCAGCATCAGCAGGAAGCCTGGAAGAAAGCCAGCCAGGAAGATGCGGATGATGGAAGCGTCGGCCGCCACGGCATACACCACCATCGTGATCGACGGCGGGATCAGGATGCCCAACGTGCCTGCCGTGGCCAGCGAGCCGATGGCCAGCTTCTCGTCATAGCCGCGGCGCTTGAGTTCGGGCAGCGCCACCTTGGCGATGGTGGCGCAGGTGGCGGCCGAGGAGCCCGAGACCGAGCCGAACACGCCGCAGCCGAGGATGGTGGTGTGCATCAGCCGGCCGGGCACGCGGTTGAGCCAAGGGCGCAGGCCCTCGAACATCTCTTCGCTGAGCTTGGTTCTGAAGAGGATCTCGCCCATCCAGATGAACAGCGGCAGCGCCGCCAGCTCCCAGCTGGCATTGCTTTCCCAGAAGGCCGAGAACAGGTTCTTGCCGGGCAAGGTGTTGGTGAAGAAGGCCTGGCCGACCCAGCCGACGATGGCCAGGGTCATGGCGATCCACACGCCACCGGCGAGCAAGAGAAGCATGATGGCGAGCAAGAGCGCGCCCATGAGCAGTGTTTCGAGCATGGCGTGCGTTCAGAGGTCGGAGGAAAAATCGCCGGCTGCGTGCCGCTCTTCGATGGCCCGCTGGTAGCTCGGTTTCTCACCGCGCACCACGCCCACCAGCTCGTCGAGCATGGCGATCAAGAGCAGCCAGCAGCCGATCACGAAGGTGGACTGCGGAATCCAGATCGGAATGACCACCAACCCTGTGGCCATCTCCGCGAACTCGTAGCTTTCGTAGGTGAAGCTGGTGGCCCAGTAGGTGAGGTAGGCCACCGACACCGCCGCGATCAGCAGGCACATCACGTCCAGCACACGCCGCACCTTCGGCGGCACCGCGTCCAGCAGCAGCGTCACGCGAACGAAGTCGCCATGCCGGAACGCATGCGCCATCGCAAAGAAGGCCGCGGCGGCGCACAGCCAGGAGACGATGTCGTTGAGCCCGCTCACGTGCCAGTTCATCTGGCGGCCCACGCCGGCCACGATCATCAGCACGAAGATCAGGAACACGCAGAAAGCGCCCAGCGCGCCTGCACCGTCGTACAGGCGGTCGAGGAAGCGGCGCATGGCGGCCTACTTCCTCTTGTAGGTGTCGACGATGGATGCGCCATCGGCACCTGCAGCCTTGAGCCAGTCGGCCTGCATGATGCCGCCGACCTGGCGCATGTCGGTGTCCAGCTTGGGCGAAGGCTTGTGGATCTTCATGCCGCGCTCGGCCAAGAGGCGCTTGTAATCGTCGTTCTTCTCCTGCGCGACCTTCCAGCCGCGTGCCTCCGCGTCGGCTGCGGCCTTGGTCACGGCGGCCTTGGTGGTCGCATCCAACGCATCAAACGCCTTGGCGTTGACGAGGATCGCGTTCTTCGGAATCCAGGCCTGCGTGTCGTAGAAGTTCTTGATGTGCTCGAAGGTCTTGGTGTCGTAGCCGGTGGAGCCCGAGCTCATGTAGCTCTCGATCACGCCCGTGGCCATGGCAGCACTCAGTTCGGCCTGCTGGATCTGCACGGGCTGCGCGCCGATGAGTTCGGCGATCTTGGCCGTGGCCGGGCTGTAGGCGCGCCACTTGATGCCGCGCAGGTCGGCCACCGAGGCGACCTCTTTCTTGGAATAGATGCCCTGCGGTGCCCATGGCACCACGAACAACACCTTGATGCCCTGGGCTGCGAGCAGCTTGTCCATCGCGGGCTTGGAGGCGTCGTAGAGCTTGCGGGCCTCGGGATAGGTGGTGGCCAGGAAGGGCACGCCGTCCAGTGCGTAGATCGGGTTCTCATTGGCGTAGTTGGCCAGCAGGATCTCGCCGGCCTGGGCCTGGCCGCTTTGCACGGCGCGCTTGATCTCGGGCGCCTTGAACAGCGAGGCGTTCGCGTGCACCGTGATCTTCAGCTTGCCGCCGGTGGCCGCGTCCACGTCTTTGGCGAACTGCGTGATGTTCTCGGTGTGGTAGTTGGTCGCGGGGTAGGCATTGGCCAGATCCCACTTCGTCTGGGCGTGGGCGCCGAGGGAGAAGGCCAGGCCCGCGAAGGCAGTGACGACGGCGTGCGCGTAGGGATTTCGCATGGAAACGCTCCAGGAGTTCAAAGGAGGAAAAGGGAAAGAGAGAGCAACGAATGCGCAAGGCGAAGCCTCGGCGTGCAGTGCATGCACGCCGCGGCGCCGACGGCCCGGGGGCCGGGCCGGCTATTCCTTCTTCTTGGGGGCCAGCTCGAGCGGGCTGGCCGGCAGGTCGGAGCGCCGGGGCTCGGGCTTGTCCGCGACCTTGCAGTCCTGGTCCTTGAACGGACCGGCCTCGCGCACCCAGTCGGGGCTGATCGGATGCTGCGCGCAGACGGCCTTGCCGCTGACCTTGTTGCGCATCAGGTAGAAGCTCTCGGTGGGTTGCGCCAGGGCTGCGCCCGACAACGCCAGGCCGACGATGCCGATGAAGAGTTGGTGTTTCATGTCCATGCCTTCTTGTGATGCAACGTTGTCAGGGTGCCGGCGCCGACAGGGTCTTCGCCATCGCGATCACCAGGTTGCGGCCCTGGGCCACGATGGAATCGCGGAAGCCCTCGAAGGTGGCATCCGTGATCTTGCCGTCGCTGCCCGCGCCGAAACGCGTCATGACCGGCGTGTGGATGTGGCCGGCGGGAATGTTCAGCTTGAAGGTGTCGCGCAGCAGCGTGTTGCGGTACGCGCTGGCGTTGGAGAGGTAGTTGCCGCCGCCGCCCGTGCGGGCGCAGTTGTTGTCCAGCGGGCCCAGTGCGTCTTTCTTGCACGGCTGCACGTTGTAGGTGTCGCGCCGAATCACGCTCCAGCCGCCCGGCGTTTCGGTGTCGCGGTTGATGACGCCCTCGCCCGTCTTCGCGTCGATCATGGCCTGGAACGGCAGCGTCGACACCGTGAACTGCGGCGGCGTCTCCTTGGCCCAGGGCCGCGGCATGAAGCCGAGCCAGCGCTCCGGCGGATAGATGTCGCAGTCGAGCACCGACGGAAACCTGTCGCCGTCCATGCAGGCGGGCCAGACGTTGTCGTTGCCCGGGATGCTGGCCAGGTGGTAGCGGCCGTTGAAGTGCTCCAGGTGGAAAGCCCCACCGCCCTGGCTCATCGAGATGGATGCGTCCACCCGCTTGGGCCCGGGCTTGAACCACGGCCCCAGCGTGTCTTCCTGCATGCCCTGCAGGAAAGGCGGGTAGTTCACGGGCAGGATGAAGGTGCGGATGACTGCCGTGGTGCCGTCGCCCAGCGCCACGGTGTTGCCGTCCAGCGAGAGGATGGTCGCGCCCGAGGGATTGCCGATGCGGATGTTCGGGTTGTCGTGGACGCCCGGCGTGCCCAGCGTGAAGGGATCGAAGCCGCTGACCAGGATGCGCTTGTGGCCCGCGCCTT